>JAGPDK010000272.1 GCA_018057605.1 Kofleriaceae bacterium
CTACCTGACTGCAGCCAAAGTCGGACTCATTCTGATTTTCATTGTTGCGGGCTTCGCCGTAGGCAACGGTGATTGGGCGCACTTCGCCAGCGCAAGTGGTGGTCTGAGCGACAACGTGCCCACCATGGCCTTCGCAATTTCGCTCATGTATGTGAGCTTTGCGTACTCGGGCTGGAACGCCGCCGCCTACATCGCCGGCGAAATCGAAAACCCCGGGCGGAATTTGCCGCGTGCGCTCATCCTGGGGACCGCCCTGGTGATGGTGCTGTACGTTTTGCTTAATGTTGTGTTTATATATGCAGTCTCACCAGCTGACCTCGGTAACTTTCAAGGCCACGGCCCGGTGTTTGAAGTCGGTGACACTGCCGGTCGCGCCTTGTTTGGTGCCAGCGCAGGCAAAGCCCTCACCACGCTGATCGCGTTAGCGTTGGTGTCGGCGGTAAGCGCGATGGTTATGGCCGGCCCCCGAGTTTACGCCGCAATGGCCGAAGACCGAGCATTGCCTCAGATTTTCGCCAGAAGGTCGCGTCGAGGCGTGCCTATGGTGTCAGTTGCGGCCCAAGCCGCATTGGGTATTGGCTTTGTGCTTATCGGCAAGCCTGACGAACTGATTCGCTACGTCGGATTTTGGTTAGCCATTTTCGCAGCACTCACGGTGACATCATTATTCGTGATGCGATACCGCAAGGTTGAAGCCGGTTATCGGACGATGGGCTATCCGGTGACCCCCATATTGTTTATTGGGCTGTCACTGTGGATTGCCTATGCGCAGATTCGCCAAGGCTATCAAAACAACCCCAAAGAACTGCTGTTTGCGATCGTTACAGTGGTCGCCGGCGCCGTGGTCTATGCACTGATGCCTAGACCGCCGTCGCAAGGTGGGACAACATCCGAGGCGGGCTCGCCTTCCGAACTACCTTCGGCTAGCATCCACAAAGAATGAGCTCGAACAAACTCATCACGATCGCCGTGGTTGCCGGTGTCGCCACCACATTGGTTGGGGCTCACACATTACGCGTGGCAGCCAACGCGTCACGCGGCAAATCGCAGATCGCGGAAGCACCTTTTGCGCCAAGCCCAACGGCTGCACCGTTTGTTGCACTCGGTTACCGCGAGCTTGGCGCTGACGTTTTCTCGTTGCGCTTGATGGGCTACTTCGCCAGCACCGGCGATCAGGCTGCTGGCACGGCGGGCTTGGTTGAAGCGGTGATTGCGCTCGACCCTCGGTATGTCCGCAACTACGAATTTGGCGCACGTGCGATCACCTTGGCTGACGGCGGTTTGGACAACGCCGCATATCTGCGCGCCATCGCAATCCTAGAGCGCGGCGCCAAGGAGTTTCCTGCGAATTGGAAGCTGCCGTATCTAGCGTCACAGATCTACATTCAGGATCTACAAACCGATGACGCTGCACAACGCCGCGCCTGGGACGAAAAAGGCTTAATGGCGGCGGAATCAGCAATTCACAAGCCTGGCGCGCCTTCGGAAACTGCAAGTCTCATCGCGATGATGCGTACCAAGTTTGGCCAAAAGCAGCGTGCGACCACCGAACTGCGTGAGATGCTGCTGGTAACCGAAGACAAAGCAGCGCGCCAGCGACTCATCGATAAGCTCGCAGGGCTTGAAAGCGACTCGGCGGATGAAATTGCCGCCGAGATTTTCAGCGCACGCACAGCGTTCGAAAAACAATGGCAACGAGCGCGCCCAGGGTTACCTGCCACCATGTATGCGGTACTGGGTGATCCGGTAACGCCAGCCTTCGATCTGGCAACCATAGCCTCAGGCGGCGAATCGGTATTTGGCATGTCGTTCGAGCGGTTGCCCCCCTTGGATGACGCCACGCCGGGGCCGGCCGCGGCCGTACCGTCGACGCCCTAGCGTCGTTGTCACCCTAGCCCGTTGCCACGGACCACCGAGCTAAGGACTTGTGCACAAATTACTGCCCCTGCTTTGTGCCGATCCATCGTGACTGGCATCGTTACTCGTCAGTCCCGGTATCAGTGCCCGACGGGTATGCGCGTTCCGCGTGCCTTGCCATCCAAGCGGCTCGACCCAAATCATGGGTCCGTAATTAATTTACAAGTCCTAACTTCGCAGTTTGCTGCACCGGATCCCCTGTACGGCGTCGCGGCGTCGCGGCGTCGCGTTACGGCTGGACGATTTTATCGCTGTAGTCTTTGACCACAGCTTTGTTGGGACCTTCTTTGACATCCACAATAAATGATTCTTTAATCGAAAACTCGTTGTTGACCAACGTGATTTTGTGTTTGCCAGCCGACATCTTAATATCGCGTGTCGGGGTCTTTTGACCGGTCGGTTTTCCGTCGATAAAAATGTCACATGGCGGCTTAGAGCCAATCGACATTGTCCCGTCACCAACGGCGACTGGGTCCTTGATCGGATCTTTGACCGGATCTTTGACCGGATCTTTAATTGGATCTTTGACCGGATCTTTAATCGGATCTTTAATCGGCAATTTGTCCGGCCGCGAAATCGGCACAATGGGCGTGTTGGAATTGTTTGCTACGCCAGCTTTTTCAAGCTTCACCGTCACGCGCTCTTCAACCCCACCAGCCAGCGAAACTGGGCGATTGAAAGAGATGTACCCCGTTTTCTCAAACAAGACTTGATACGCCTTTTGCGGATCGAGCGTGGCTTTTGCCGGTGACAACCCTAGACTGGTGCGTTTGCCGTCGACGATCAGCGACACTGTCGCGCCTGGCGGATCACTTTCGAACACGCCGGTGATCTCCATCGCCTTAAGCTCGATAACAACTTTTTGAGCTTGGCCAGCAACCACCGTAACTTTTTGACTTTCGCTCATGAAGCCAGGCGGTGCGTCAATACTAACGGTGTGTTCGCCGGGTGCGATACGGCGAATTGCCAACGGCAGTTTGTCTGTGCGGGCCTCGCCGTCAAGACGCCACGAAGCAACATTGCCCGGCCGAACGAAGAGATCGAATCCGGTTTTTTCATCCGTTGCAACACTCGGGGCGGCGTCTGGCGTTGTAACCACAATCGCGACTTGGCTACCTGCGCCGGTGGAGTCAGCCGGCTTGTTGTCGCTTGGCCGAGTCACAAAATACACAACGAGACCGCCAAGCACCGCAGCGCCAGCTACCATTGCGATCGCAGTTTTGCTGTTACCACCGCGCGCGTTGCGCGCAATCATACTTTGACCGAACGCAGACTGCTCGGCGGAACCCAAACGCACTGCAGCCGATGACTCGTTGCCAGTGGCAAACGCAGTCGGTACATTCAGTGCTGGCGCCGACATTTCGGTCGATGCCAACCCCAACGCTTCGTGGCCGTTGCTGCCATGCAAAGGTGTAGCGGCATTGGGTGCGGCGGCCGCCAATGGGCCGGTTGCTCGCGTACCCGGGCCCGTCGGTACCCGACCGACAGCTGGCATCGCAGCAGCAATTGGCCCGGCCCCGTTTAATGTCGAACCTGGTGATGGCACAGAACTACCGACGGCGGCATTGCCCGCCGCAGAACTATTGGCGGGCAGAGTTGCCCCACCTTTGGCCGTGGCTGGCCAACCTTTGGCGGTGGCAGCCAAGGATGACAGATCTGGTGCCGCCGATGGATTGCCGATGGCAGCGGCGGCCGCTACAGCGGCAGCTGGGCCTGGCGCCACTTGCGCTTGCAGCGGTTTGCTGACGCGCTGCTTGGACCGTGGATCGTCGTCGGGATTGTCGTAGATCTGGGTTTCGAGTTCTTCATCATCCCAACTTAGATCTTCGCCTGGTGCTCCGCCGGTCCGGCGTTTGACTTCAGCCTTCGCTAGCACTTCCGAAGCGCCATCGACGCGGGTGGTACCTTCGTGGTCACCGGTGTCGACCAAGTCCTCATCGATGGGATTGACCGCCTCAGCCTTGACCGGCGGCGAGGGAATGTTGGGTCGTGACGCAGCCGCAGCTGCCGACCCAGGCGTCGGCGGCGGTCGGGTACCGGACGGCGCCGCAGGCGCAACCGCATTCATGCCAGCAAGTGTACGGCGCGCCGCCGGAGTTGGCGGCGGTGGCTTACTGCCCGTGGCAGCCCGCGCGACGGCAGGTCCCGGTGGCAGCGTCGGTGGAGCCTCTGGCGCTGGGGGCTTGAGCTGTCGAAAACTCTCAATCCGCGCGGCTTCTTCGTCGATTTCTTTGCCGAAAGTTTTTTTCATCCACCCGGCAAGGTCTTTGCGCGAGTAAAATTCGCCAGCGGTGTACACAAAGGCTTGCAGCTCATCATGTAAGTCGATTGCGTTTTGGTAGCGCTCGTCGACATCTTTGGCCAACGCCTTGAGCACGATACGCTCAAGCTCGTCAGGAATTTTGCGATTATAGGTCGACGGCGGCAAAATCTCGACGTTGCGAACTTTTTCGAGCGTTGAAAAATCGCTTTCGCCGACGAACAGCCGTTCGCCCGTCAACAATTCATACAACACGATGCCGCACGCAAAAACATCGCTGCGTCGGTCGATCGACATGCCTCGGACTTGCTCGGGCGACATATACCCAAACTTGCCCTTGAGGATGCCAGCTTGCGTCTTGTTTTGTTTGTCGGCCGCTTTGGCGATGCCAAAATCGATGACCTTCACTTCGCCTTCGAACGACACCAGAATATTTTGCGGACTAACGTCGCGATGCACCAAGTGCAGTTCACGGCCACCTTGGTCACGCTTATTGTGGGCGTAATCGAGGCCTTCGCACAGTTTCATTACGATGAAACACGCCTGCGCAACCGGCATAGCTTCGCCGTTTTGACGACAGCGATCGAACACTGCGCGCACATCGCGGCCG
Source organism: Kofleriaceae bacterium (assembly GCA_018057605.1). Classification (GTDB taxonomy): domain Bacteria; phylum Myxococcota_A; class Polyangia; order Haliangiales; family Haliangiaceae; genus JABFXX01. Next base: position 4,788 of record JAGPDK010000272.1, read on the forward strand.
TGGATGTGCTCCAACGCGATGTAATAGCTGGTATCAACCACGCCCAAATCAAAGATCTGCGCGATGTTGGCGTGGTTGAGCTGCACCGAGATTTTGGCTTCATCCACAAACATGCGAATGAATTCTTTGTCCTCGGCGATGTTGGGCAAAATTCGCTTGACCGCAACCAGGCGTTCAAAGCCTTCCACGCCAAAAGCTTTGGCCCGAAAGACCTCGGCCATGCCTCCCACATTGATGCGTTCGAGCAAGAAATACTTGCCGAATTGAACCGGCTTTTTCACAGTTTTAATCTCGTCCGCGCCATAAAAGGTAGGACCGTATAGCAAGGGAGTTCCTTGGGAAACAAGTGCGAAACTGGCTTGCGGACGCAGTTTACGATTGAGTTAACGCCGCAGCCGGTTCGAGCTTGGCGGCTTTGCGTGCCGGCAAGTAACCGCCAACGATGCAAAATACCGTGGCAAGCCCAATCCCAGACAGCCAAATCCACGGCTGAAGGTCAAACCAGGTCTTCGGCTTGAACGGAAAACTTGGAACATAACGAGCACTTACCCAATCCAGCGCAGCACCGGCGGCAATCGCCAGCAAGACCCCTAAGCCAGCGCCAACAATGCCGATAATGGCGGCTTCGCCGATGATCACCAGGCGAACATCGGTTGGAGTTGCCCCGACAGCGCGCAAAATGCCCAATTCGCGGCGTCGCTCGGTAACTTGCATAAAAAAGTTATGAGCGATGTTAATTGCGGAAATCACGATAATTATCACGGAGATAACCAAGAAAAGCACTTGCACGACCAGAATCACGGTAGCAAATCGCTCGCCCATAGAATCTTCCAAGCGCAGGTCGAGATCGTCTTGCAGCCATTTACCGAACATTGGCAAACTGTCTTTGCTGCGCAGAGTTACAACAATGGACGAATACGCGGTGGCCGCTTCTTCGCCAAGGAACTCACGATTCCACCGACGGATGTATTCGATAGGCATGGTCATACCCGTACGCATGGCAGCAGAACTGATGCCGATGAGCGCAGCTTCAACCCGTCGACGTTTCGACCTTGCGATGCCTGCGTTCGAACCAGCAACAATGGTGTCGCCTAAGCCAATGGTAAAACGCATGCGCGATAAGCCGCCGCGCTCGACAATGAACTTGGCCAGGTCAACGTCGATAATTGGCAGCTTGTGCGCTTTGGCAAAACCGGCGTTGTAGAGTTCAAGCAGCATTGGCGACACCACGACGGGGACCCGGTGATGGCAGGTGCGATCAGTTTCGTCGCAATAATAGCGATCAGGATTTGCACAAGGATTCGCGTAACTGGGTGTGACGACCATAGCCAGCCCAGGCGCAGCGCCACTAGCGGAACCGGCAGCGGAGCCGGCCGCCGGATTCAGCGCTCCCGCATTTGGTGCTGGCGCAGACGGCGCTGGGCCCATGTCGTCTTCGTCGAGCGGATTGGGCGGCGGCACGCACGCTACCCGCTTGCCCTTTTCCGCTTCATCCCAATCTTTGAACAACGCTTTGAGCGCGGGATCTGAACCAATGTGCGACGGGTCAACCCCATCGGCAAAACCACCAACTTCAAATTTGAGGTCTTGGCCTTCAAAATCACCTCGGCCATAGGCCGGAAAGTTCAAACTCATCCGTGGCAATGCAGCTGCAACCTCGGGTCGTTTGCGAATCTGATTAACGATGGCATCGTCGATTTTTTTGCTTACGTCAATAAATGCAACCTGGGCGCGCGGTGCGACCACCTGCACTTGTTCGAGCGGGAAGATCTGTTCCAGCACCATGCTAACCTGCGATGTTAGCGACATAAAAAAGACAAAGGCCGCAATCCCAATCACAATGCCGAAAGCCGACAGCACAAAATCTTTGGGGCTGCGCAGCGTATTGCGCACGACCATTTTGGTCAGTTGACCGATTGGCATCATTGGCGGCCTCCTCGTCGGTGGGGCAAGATTTTAACTAACAAGTTCGACGCCCGCATGATCACACTGGCCCCGCTTGTGCGGTCAACACGTCTTCGGTGGCATCAATGATTTCGCCATCACGCATCGCTACCACGCGCCCCGCCGCCGAGGAAACGCGGCGTTCATGGGTGACCACTAACAAGGTTACCTTGTCACGGGCGTTGAGCTCTTGAAAAAATTCAATTACGCCACGCCCAGTTTCAGAATCGAGACTGCCGGTGGGCTCATCGCACAACAACAACCTTGGTGAGCCAAACAGCGCCCGTGCGATCGCGACCCGTTGTTTTTGCCCGCCCGACAGCTCACTGGGGCGACGATGCGCCAAATCCGCAAGGCCGACCCGCCGCAAGGCTTCAAGACCGCGTTGGTCAACATCGCGGGCCCCGTGCGCAAAAGCTGCAGGAATCGTCACGTTGCCCAAACACGTAAGGTGATCCAATAAGTTGAAGGCTTGAAACACAAAGCCGATCGAACTGTTACGCAGCAGGGCTTTTTTGCGCTCCGACGCCCGGGTGGTGTCGAGACCCAGGACTTCAACTTCGCCCGAATCAGGTTGATCTAAGCCACCGATGATATTGAGCAACGTCGACTTGCCTGAACCTGATTGCCCGACCAAGGCCACGAACTCACCTTCGTTCACATCAAGCGAAACCTTCTTGAGGACTTGGGTGCGAACCGCGCCCGTGCCGTAGCTTTTGCTTACGTCACGAACACGTACTACGAGTCCAGGCTTATCAGTTGCAGCAGATTTCGCCACGCGCGCAACCTAGCACCGCCAACCAAACGGCCAGCCACCTGCGCGCAGTTTTTTTCGCAACTTTGGCAACACCGAGCCGAAACCGCCACAATGCAAGCTCAAACAACGCTACAATACAGGCCACGGAACGGTCTGTTATGAGT
>JAGPDK010000273.1 GCA_018057605.1 Kofleriaceae bacterium
GGGTAGCAACGGCCGAGACCAATGCCGACGTATCAGCCTGGGACGTCGATACAGCAACCAACCGAACAGTACTTACCGGCTGGACACGCCCCGGCCGTACAAGCCGTGATGCCGGCTGGACAGGTTGCTGCGCCACCGCAACCTGGCGGTAGCGTCGATGGATCTTGGCCGGGACACAACACACAGGACTCACCACCACACGGTGTGCCACAGGCGGTGTTCTTTTCGCAGGTCAAACATTTGGTTGGATCACGCAGCGTAGCGTCGGTGCAATTCGGTGACGTCGACGGATTGGTCGCGACGTCAACGCAGCCTGCAGCGTCGCAAACCGTGCAACAGCCAAAACAATCACAGCCTGGCGGCGTGAGCGGTGCACAGTTATCGATGCACTGTTGCGTCAACGGCGCAGTGCATTCGGCCGGATTGTAGCGGTTCGCGCCAAACGGACACGACGCGCGATCCGGTGCACCTAAAATGCAGCAGACATGGATCGAGCAACCATCGTTGCCGGAGCCACTATTGCCATCGAAGAAACAATCTTGATCAACCAAGTCGATATTGTCGCCGGGGATCCCGGTACCAAACGAGCCTTCACTATTATCAAGTGCACCGGTGCATTCGATATCGGTGCCGTCGATCCGGCCGTCCTGATCGTCGTCGATGCAATTGGTGCATTGGGTGGCACCCGGCACGCAGTTAGGGTTGGCATCCACGCCGGTGCGGCCATCGCCGCCTCCGCCATCAAGTTTAATCGGCACGCCGTCACCATCGAGCGCAGCGTCAAGGTCGCCATTCGCGCCCTTTTTGCCGCCACAGCCAGCCAGCGCGATCATAAGACCACAAAACAAAACGAATGCACGCATAGTTAAATGCCCCCTAACGTTCACGGTACCAGAACGTTGGAAGCACTTGCTAGTTTTGGTTCAACGCGATTGCATTAGATCACTACAATTTCGCGAAGTTACTGTGCGTCGCTGGCCTACAAAGCACGACCGGACACGACCGGACACCACAGCGCAGGCCGCGACAACTCAGTGATTGTGATCGCAACCCGGGCCATGCTCGTGCGCATGCTCACCTTCGTGCGCTGCAATTTCGGCTCGGACTTTGTCCATGTCGAGGGCTTTGACTTGGGTCAGCAATTGCTCAAGCGCAGCCGGCGGCAACGCGCCCGATTCGCGGAACAACAACACGCCGTCACGAAACAGCATCAGCGTTGGAATCGCCGAGATGCCGGCGCCAGCTGCTAACTCTTGCTGCGCTTCGGTGTCGATTTTACCGAACACCACATCGGCGTGGTTTTCGGAGGCTTTTTCAAACACCGGCGCAAAGGCTTTGCACGGGCCACACCATTCAGCCCAAAAATCGAGCATGACGATGCCCGGTTTTTCGAGGAAGGTGGAAAAATTTTCGTTGTTAATTTCTACGGTTGCCATGTGAATCCGCTTTGTCAGTGGAGAGTACTACGTCCGCGCACTACGCTCGGATACTCGGGATTATCGCGTTCGCCGCCAAGGCGCAAGCATCACGTTTCGAACATAGGTAAAAATGTGCGCGGCTCATGGCGCCGCCTAGTACATCGGGTAGCGCCGTCTAGGTAGCTCACAGCGATTGCCAGCCGGGCCGCCGTAGTGCTGTTGCGCCCGGAACGGTGCCACACATAATTATGCAGCAAGATCACATCACCGCGTTGCGCCGGCAACGCCACGATTTCGCGCTCATACGGGGCCATCACCGGGTCTGGAATGGTCCCGCCTTGCGGCGTGGCCAGGCCGCGCAGATGCGAGCCCGGCACTACTTCGACGCAGCCCGCAGCCACTGGCGCGTCGTCGAGGGCAGTCCACACCTGCACGATGCCTGGGCGATCAATACCCCAAAACAACCCGCCATCTTGGTGCCACGGCAACGCGGTACCGCCGCCGGCCGCTTTATTCCAGGCCACCGCGCGATACAACGCTACCGGTTGCGGCGGTGCAGCAAACTCACGCTGCGCCAAGGTGCGTACAATCGGAGCCAACACCGCGTGCTCGATCCACGTGCGCAGCACCGGATCACGCTCAAGTTTTTCAATCTTGCGATACCCGAGCGACGGCCCACGATAGCCCGAGCCAAAGGTTAGATCTTGATAGCTACCCGACGCCGAATCATGTTGAAAGAAGAACGGTGTCGGATCCAACTCGCCATTCATGATGCCGTGAATTCGAGCAGCCAAAACCAGCGCTGCAGGCGCGCTCAAAAAGCCCGGCAGCCGAGCATAGCCATCGCGCCAAAACGCGGTGTGCGCGGCGCGCAACGCGGTTTCAGTCAACGGGCCCGGAAATGGAGCGAACGAGCGAACGCTCGGAGCGGGGCCTGATGGAGCGAACGAGCGAACGCTCGGAGCGGGGCCTGATGCGTCAAACACGCCCGACCTTTGCCTGAGCCAGCCAAAGAATCAATCCTTGCCTGGCCCGAAATCGCACGTCGCAGTGCTACGGTCGTGGCATGTCGCTCAAAGGAAAAACTCTGTTCATCTCGGGCGCAAGCCGAGGTATCGGCTTAGCCATTGCGTTGCGCGCAGCCAAAGACGGCGCCAACATTATCGTTGCAGCCAAAACCGCCGAGCCCAATCCCAAACTGCCGGGCACCATCTATTCGGCAGCCGAAGAAATCGAAAAAGCCGGCGGGCAAGCACTGCCGATCATGCTCGATATTCGCGACGAAGTTGCAGTTGCCGCTGCCGTCAAACAAGGCGCCGATAAATTTGGCGGCATCGATATTTTGGTTAACAACGCCAGCGCCATTAGCCTGACCAACACCGAATCCACCCAGATGAAACGCTACGACTTGATGCACAGCATCAACACCCGTGGCACCTTTGTGTGCTCGCAGGCATGCATCCCGTATCTCAAAAAATCGGCCAATCCACATGTGTTGATGCTGTCACCACCACTCAACATGGAAACCCGCTGGTTTGCACCGCACGTGGCCTACACCATGGCGAAATTTGGCATGTCGATGTGCGTGCTTGGCATGGCCGGCGAATTCAAAAGCGCCGGCATTGCGTTCAACGCCTTGTGGCCACGCACCACCATTGCCACTGCGGCAATTAAAAATCTGCTCGGCGGCGACGCGGTGATGCGCGGTTCACGCAAACCTGAAATCATGGGCGATGCCGCCCATGTGATTTTCAATCGGCCCGCGCGCGAATGCACTGGCAACTTCTTTATCGACGACGAAGTGATGGCGTCAACCGGTAAAACCGACCTATCCGAGTACGCCTGCGATCCAACGGTTGCGTTGATTCCAGACTTTTTCGTGTGAGGGAGCGCTCGCCGCGCGCTGCATTTTTTCAAGGTACAATCATTGGCCGTGGCATTGGCCGTGGCATTGGCCGTTTTTACTAGCGCCGCTTAGTCGTGGCCGTCGCGCAGGGCTTTATCAATTTTGGTGCGTAGCTCGACGAAGCGTTTCAAAAAATCGTAATGCTTCTCGCGAAACGCTTGGGTGTAGCGCCGCTCTTTAGCTTTGGCGCGCCACGCGGCGGTGAGGTCGTCGAGCCGCGATAACAATTGCGACGCATCGGAGAAGTCGTTAACCACGCGCCGAGTGCCGTTAGTTTCGATCAGCGTAACGTGGCCTTGTTCCGCCGGCCCGCGAAACGTCAGAATGACCGTATCAGGTCGTTGGCTGCGCATCGTCCGCACAATCGTCGACACCGGCAGATCGCGCACATCCTCGGCCACCATCGCGTAGTGGTACGGCGTGCTGCTAATCCGATCGAGCGCTTCGCCACCGGAAGTCGCATGGGTGAACACCACTGCAGTTTGCGCATCACTTTGCAACGCAGCAACCAGCGAGTCCGCTTCGTCAACAATCAACATGTCCAAGCGATCTATCGTCACGGCGCGATTCGAATCGCGACCCGCCAATTTATCGGTGGCATCAGTCGCCCGGCGCTCAGCATCCATGAAGCGTTGCAGAAAATCTTCCTGCGTCGATTTGATGTCACTGAGCATCGCATCGATCTCGCGTTTTCCGACGCTACGCCCGGCGGCCGACAACACCCGTTCATTAAGGTACGGCACCGATTCTTGATTTTTAAGGACAATATCAATCGCACCCGCGCGCATCGCCAGCATCGCATCTTCAAACGAGCGGCGCGGCGTCATCGCGATGATCATGGTGGTAGGCGAAAGCTCATGAATCGCTTCCATCGTGGCAATGCCTTCGCCGGGAAACGGGCTATCAACATCGACCAGCGCAACCGAGAAGAAGGTTTTGGCCAACTTTTGTCTCGCAGCTTGACCATCAGCCACCGCAGTGACGTGAATGCTGGATTCCGATAGCAGCACCTCCATGCCTTGGCGCACGGCCGGATCACTATCAACCACCAAAACTTCGACGCCAACGAGTTCACGAGCGGCCGACATCCGTGACATCGACGAGTCGGCACGCGTGCTAGGGCGATGAGTTCCTGCCATCGTTATTGACCCTCAAATTTAAAGACCCGAACAAAATCTTGCGCCACAATGGCATCTGCTTCAAACGTCCACTTGGTAACTTCAGCTACCACACACCGCGCTAGGCTGAGTGATTCTGTTGAATTGTCGATGGCGCTCACATTGTCCACCCGCCCTTGCGGGGTCACTTGAAACGACACCGTCACCGCGCCGATCAACGGGTTGTCGGATGCTTTGGCAGCGCTTGCATAACAGCGCGCAAACCTTGCTCGGCTCGCAACTTCTCGACGACGAACTTGATCCGCGAGGGATTCTTCTTGAGCTGTTTGCTCACCACTTGGGACGGGCACGGGCAGCGGCACGGGCACCGGAATGTCACTGCCCGCAGGCCCACCCGACGTTGGCGACGGCGACGGGGTTGGCGACGGTGGTGGTGCGGTCGCATATGGATCTACCGGCCCCGTGCCAGTCGGCTTTTTGTCAGCAGCTTTGGCGTCGATCTTGTCACTGCGATGAACAGCCGCCGGCGTCTGATCCGGCGTGATTTGAACATTCGCACCAACCCCGCCGAGTGCGCCAGCGTGCGTAGTCCCGGCGCCCGCCAGACTCGCCGCAGAATCCGTCGACGCAGCGGCCTTGGGCCCAGCGGCAGGCAGGGCCGGCGCCGACGCTGAATTCAAACGGGCATCACCTGCGACGGGCGGTGTCCCTCCAGGCGTTGGAGGCGACACGACCGGCAGCGGCGCGGTAGCCGGACTAGGTGCGCGGCCAAGCGCCGAGCGCATCATGAGCACGCCGGCCGTGGCCAGTCCTGCGTCGAAAATCAACAAGGCCGCCAGAAAAACTCCGATGCGTCGCCTCGGCACCGCAGTCATCGAAACCGACAGGCTGCCTTGCATCGAAGCTTGCGCGTTATGGGCCGATGGCGCACCGCGAACCATAGGCCGCACCGCGGTTTGCACTTCCGTCGAGCGCAGATCTGAATCCGCAGGCAAATTCGGCGGCGACGCCAGCCCAGGCATCGCCGCCGGCGTCGGTGGCACCACCGAGGTTGCAACCGCTACGGGTGCACGCATCATTGTCGGATCGATGCCCGGCGCGATGGTGGGCATGCGAGCGCCGCAACCGCCACAAAATCGCGAATCACTTTCGCCGGTAAGGCCGCACGTCGAACAACGAATCACGTTTTTATTCTAACGCACAATCGGCCCTGAGACCCGCCTTGCTGTGTGTTATGATTATTTCGAGGGTCCGGCGGATGTTCGCCGAAACGCCAGCCACGGAGCACGAATGACGCAGATACTCGACCGGGTACTGACCGCCGCACGGCAATTAGGGGCATCAGACGTCCATCTCAAGGCCGGCCTGCCGCCGATCTTTCGCATCAAAGGCGACTTGCGCACGGTGCGCGATGTGCCGGCACTGTCGCGCGAAGCGATTGCGACATTTGCGGTGCACATTATGAACGACCGACAGCGCGCCGATTTCGAGCAAAATCTCGATATCGACTTAGCGTATGGCACCGACGACGGCGTGCGTTATCGGGTCAATTTGTTCCAACAGCGCGGATCGGTCGGGATGGTGTTGCGGCTCATTCCACCCGAAGTGCCCTCGTTTGAGAGCCTTAACCTATCGCAGTCCTTGCTCAATCTCGCCGATCACCAACGCGGCATCATCCTCGTCACCGGCGCGACCGGGTCGGGAAAATCGACCACGTTAGCTGCGATGATTGACTACATCAATCAGACCCACGCCTATCATATCGTAACCATTGAAGACCCTATCGAATACACCTTCCGTGATAAGCGATCGGTCATCAATCAGCGCGAGATTGGGTTTGATACGATGTCGTTTGCGCGTGCACTTCGCGCCGCGCTACGTCAGGATCCAGATGTAATTCTGGTAGGCGAGTTGCGCGATTCAGAAACCGCACAAATTGCGCTGACCGCCGCCGAGACCGGACACTTGGTGCTCTCAACCCTGCACACCGTTGACGCAACCGAAACCGTGAACCGCATCATTTCGATGTATCCGACTCACCAGCAAGCGCAAGCGCGCCTTGCGTTGGCCTCGACGTTGCGTGGCGTAGTGTCGCAGCGTTTGCTCAATACCGCTGATGGCAAAGGCATGGTCCCGGCTCAGGAAATCATGGTGAACACCGAACGGGTTCGCGAAATGATCGAGGACCCAGCCCGAACCCGGGAAATTAAAGACGCCATCGCCGAAGGCCTGCATCCCTATGGCATGATGAGCTTCGACCAAAGCCTCGCCAACCTGGTCAAGCAGAAATTTGTCACCTACGATGACGCGCTTAAAGCATCATCGAGTCCTTCAGATTTTGCGTTGTTATTTCGTGGTGTTTCCAACAGCGCGGGCGGCGGACCAAGTAGTTGGCAAGCCGGCACCAGTGCCCAAACCAGTAGTGGAGCAGGACATGAAACATTTGAAATCGAAAGCTTCGACAAATAGTCGGAGCGCTGCCATCGCAGCGTTAACGTTTTGTGTACTTGCTTCCGCATCCGCCGACGCGTGGGCCGGGAAGCGTGTGGTCGTGCTCGATTTTGATGGGCCGCAGGCCGAAAGTTTTCATGGCGATGTTGAACGCATTGTCAAAAAAACCTTTGTGCTGGTGCCCGTCAGCAAATGGAACAAAGCCGCCGAAGCCAACGAGATCGAGCGTTTGAGCGAAAAAAACGTCAAGCTGCTGTGCAAAAAAGTCGGCGTCGATGGTGTGGTCAGCGGCAAAATCGAAAAGCGCCGCGACGAATACATTGTGCGTTTAAAACTTCGCGAATGTTCGAGCGGCGAAATGGTCGGCAATCCGATCGATGTCAAGGCCACCGGCCCGCGGCTCGACGGTGGCGCCTCGCGCACACTGCGGGAAGAGTTAGGCGATGCCATCAACTCGTTGTCGAGCGGCGGCGGCGGCGGCAGCGGCGATGACGACGACGCCGACACTGACACCGCCGAACCCAAAAAACCAAAATTCGGAGGCAAAGTTAAAAACCCCGATGCCGATGCCGACGACGCCGATGAACCTAAAAAACCGGTCAAAGGTAGCAAAAAACCGGCAGTTGCCGATGCCGACGCCGATGCCGACGACGCCGATGAACCTAAAAAACCGGTCAAAGGCAGCAAAAAACCGGCAGTTGCCGATGACGACGATGACGACGCCGATGAACCTAAAAAACCGGTCAAAGG
>JAGPDK010000274.1 GCA_018057605.1 Kofleriaceae bacterium
GTTCGATCTTTGTTCACATCGGCGTCAGCCATGTGTTGCTCAACTGCATTGCGATTTGGGTGATTGGCCGCATCGCGGAAACCATCTTTGGCCGAACCCGCACGTTGGCCGCATTTTTCGTAGGTGGCTTGGTTGGCGCTGGCGCCAGCTACTGGACTATGTCGGCCGGCATTGCGGCGGGCGCATCTGGCGCAGCGTTGGGCATGCTTGGCGCCGTCGTGGCTGAGTTGGTGTGGCATCGGCGCCGCTATCCCGATGCATGGCGGCGTGGCATCAGCGGGGTTTTGGTAGTGATCGCGTTGGCGCAGTTTGCCGCCGACTTCGCGCTGCAGGGCGGCGTACACTGGGCCCACCTCACAGGCTGGTTAGCAGGCGTCGCAGTCGGTGCGGCGTGGACTCCGCATGGCCGAGCGCAAGCACTGCGCACCTGGACGGCGCGTGGCGTTGTCGGGTTAGCCGCAGTTGTGTTGAGTTGGGCGCTGGTCGAACTTGGCCGCCACAGCCTGGGCGAACTTTATGCGGCACGTCCTACCCAGCCGGTCGTGCTGGGTGCACTCACCGTGACGGTACCGCGCGCTGTTCAAGTTTTACCGACCTCAGTCGCCGATCGTGAATTTGATATTGCGCTGCATTTAACCCAGGCTCGGGCCACAGCGCCGGCACTTGCACTGGCGCAATGGATTGCGCACGAAGAACAGCTGGCCCAGGACCAACAACTGGTGTTGCGCTCGGTGCCGCAACGCCTCGCCCTCGCGCCACCCTGGCTGTGGAGCGAGTTTGTCGCGATGGACGCCACCGGGCGAGCCACCGGCCGGCGCTTGATCGTGTTTGCGCAGCCGCTGAACGCTAGCGATGCGGCGGTTGGGTCCGTGTACGTGTCGGACTGGTTGGCAGCGACGGCACCCGAGGTGCTGTTGCGGTGGTTGCGCTCGATCACGTTAACTAGTACCTCGCATCCTACGTTCGATTAGGGTTTGGTGTTCTCGCTCCCAAGCGTTCGCTTGGTTCGCTCCAACTCCGGCCCCTTCGGGTGTAGCGCTCGGTTCTAGTTTCATTTTCGTTTCGTACCGCTAGTCCGCCAGGAACGCTGAACGGACTTAGGATCTGCGGTACTAGCTCCGAAAACTTGCCCGCGGCAACGCCTTAGCCAACGATCACGCGGATGCGGTTGATCATTGTAGTTGGCGCCATCGGCGCAACGGGCGCAGCGTTGGCCAGCGCGGGGCAAGCGCATGCCGAACCGGCTGCGGCGCGTTGTCGGGCCGAACTCGATGCGCGCAAAATCACGTACAAGATTGTCAGTCGCAAAGGCGTCGCCAATGCGGTCGAAGTGACCTCGGCGCTCGGCGGCATTACCTACACAACAGACGGAGCTGGTTTCATTCTCGATTGCTCGTTGGCCGTTTCACTCGATGAGGCTGGCAGTTATCTTACGGCGTTGGGCTTCACGCAGGCGTATTTTAGTGGGGCATATTCACGGCGCAATGTGCGTGGCACCAACCGGCCGTCGAAACATTCGTTTGGGCTGGCCATCGATGTCCATCGATTTACCGGCGCGCAACTTGGCACCGTCCGTGTTGATCGTGATTTCGAACAGGGGCTGGGCGATCAACTCGACTGCATCGGAGCGCCGTTGACCGAAGCCGGTGCGGCCTTAAAAATTGCCCAGTGTCAGTTGGTCAATAGCGGCTTGTTCTCGTTGGTGCTGTCGCCCGATTATGACGACGCGCATTATGACCATTTTCATCTCGAAGTTGTGCCGTGGGATAAACGCCAAACCTTGCGCGCAACAAAACCCGCACAATGGTAACGCCGAGCGCGTAGGTCGCAATCGCGTAGCGTCGCGGATTCTTTTGCAACCTTGCAAAGTTGGTTGGCGTCAAAGTGGCTCAACCTTCGAAACGAGTTCAAATGAAAACAACCACGTTGTTCACTTCCGTTCTTTTATCGGTCGCAATGGCCGTTGGCTGCGGCAAAAAAGACGCACCGAAAACCCCAACCACCGTCGAGTCGGTGGCTCAATTGGACATCGTCGACACCGCCGTCGCCGCAGGCTCATTCAAGACCTTGGCAGCAGCACTGACCGAAGCCGGGCTGATCGACACCTTAAAAGGTGCAGGTCCGTTTACGGTTTTTGCACCGACTGACGAAGCTTTCGCCAAGTTGCCCGCGGGCACCGTTGACGCGCTGCTTAAAGACAAAGCGAAGTTAACCGCGATTCTGACCTACCATGTGGTCGCCGGTAAAGTGTTGGCCAAAGACGTGAGCACGATGACCTCTGCCAAAACCGTGAACGGCGCCGACGTTGCGATTGATGCGTCGGCCGGTGTCAAAGTTGGCGGTGCCACCGTGATCAAAGCCGATATCGAAGCGAGCAACGGCGTCATCCACGTGATCGACACCGTGCTCATGCCGCCTATGTAGTTGGGGGATCTTGCGTCAGTGCAACATGGGCGCGACGCAGCGCGATAAAAAGCACGAGCAGCGACCACACTAGCCACGCCGTAGCCCAAAACCATTGGGCCCACGTGGCCTGCGTGTCGAAGGTCAGTTGCGCCATTGTGGACGCATCCGAACCACCGGCCATCTGGCCGTTGATCATCATCGCTGGGCGATATAGTACTCGAATATCGAGCAGCGCGTTGACGCACGCTTGTGCTGCAAAAATGTGCAGGGCGAGTAAGCGCCAGCGCGCAGGCAGCACTAAGCCGCACGCTGCGATGGCGGCGCCAATGAGCGTCATCGCGACCAGCCCAAACTGATTGGCGACGGTCAGCCACGTTGAAATGAGTACCACGGCGGCTAACACCGCGAGGCTGCCGCGCGCTTGGTGCTCGGTTGGTGTCGCCCACAACAACGCGGCACCCATCAACGGTGTGCCCATGTACCCGGCGGCAGCGATGATCGGTGCGCCAATCGCCCCCGCCGGTGCGCTGCCATACGACAACCCACTGGTATCCTGGTAGATCAACATGCGATCAAAGCCGGCTCCGCAAAGCAACATGGCGATGCCATGAGACAACTCATGAAACCAGGTCGCTAACAGCTTCATGGGATAGAGCGCCAAGCCGCCGAACGGCAGATTGCACACCAGGAGCGACAGCAGCAACGCAATTAAAAATGGGCTCGGCGGATGTGGCTTTGCCACGTTAGTGCTCGTTCTTGGTGTTGCGTTTTGATGGTATCGGCGGATCGGTAGGATTCAGGTTTTTTTGAGCCGGGATGGAAGTTAAGCTATCGGGGGGAAGTTCAGCCGGGTCGAACAAGCCATCCACCAAGTCCGTGGTGACTTGGGTTGCTCGATCTTTGACCTTGGTACCTAAGCGCACCAAATCGTCGGGGTCGAGGATCTGAAACAGCGCGTCGGTCGGCTTTTTGGCCAGTGCGTAGAGGTCGGTGGCGCGAATCGGCGACGGCCCGCCACAAGTCACGCCAATTAACGCGCCGCACACCGCGCCGGCGGCCACGCCCGCCAGCGCGATCCACGTCCACGAGGTACGGGCCGGCGTGAACAGTTCGCTCGCCACCGCAGCGATGACCGCAATGCCGATCCCGGCGACGGCGTGAGTTGCGGCGGCCACATAGGTCGACCGCAGTCGACCGCCCCGGCCTTGAACGCTCGCGTTGGCGGCCACCCGCCCAACGCCGCCAGCGGTTAGCACCGCAGCGACACCGGCAAAGCTGGCGGTGAGTCGTAGCAGATGCATAAACTCGCTTGTCGCCAACAGTTTTTGCTGCCCCATCCACCAAAGTACGCTAGTAAATGCTGGCACTTCCACGATCGCGCCCACTACCAAACCTTTGAAAAAACTCCACCGTGGTGAAATCAAAGGGATTTCACTCTGGGCAAGGGATGTGGGCAGGTCGTCGCTCATGGGGAAGAAAACCTACGATTGAGCGTAGCACGTTAAGGACACGAACCGTACGGTGTACACTGTCCCCCGAGGAACGACGCATGAGCGCAACCCAACCCAGAGCCTACGCCGCCGCCCATTTCGCCCTGGAATTGGATGGCAAAGAGCGCAACGATATTGGACTGTTTCGATCCATCGAAGGTGGTGGCGTACGAGCCGATGCGATTAGTTATGCTGTTGGCGGTAGCTACGACCGCATGAAGCAATTGGGTAAGCCCAAGTTTGAAGATCTGAAACTTCAAGTTGGCATGGCCATGTCGCAGCCGTTCTACACGTGGATCGAGGATTTTTTTAAGGGGATTCCAACTCGCAAAGATGGCGCGATCGTCGCTGCTGATTTTTATTATGTTGAACGCGCGCGGCGTAATTTCACGGCTGCGCTGATCAAAGAAATCGCGTTTCCCAAGCTCGATGCTGCTGACAAAAACGCCGCCTACATGAACGTTGGGTTGTCGGTGGAAGATATGATTTTTAAAGCCCCTGACGGGCCGCGGAAGCTGCAACCGCCGCAAGGTTTTGATCAGCAAAAACTTTGGACTGCCTGTAATTTTTCGATGACGATTGATGGCTACGAAGAAGCGTGTCGACGCATCAGCAAAGTCGATGGTTTTACGATTAAGCAACCCATCATTGAACACAACGTGGGCGGTCAACGCGCTGCACTCAAGATTCCGAGCGCTGTGGAATTTCCAAATTTGTCGTTCACGCTGCCCGCGGTCGATGCCGCGCCACTGTACGCGCGCTATCGCGCATTTGGTGCGGACGGGCAAGTTCCGACGACCGCTCCGCAAGGTGGTAAAGGCACCACGGCGACTCGTTTACACGGCGAGATTACGACCCAAGACAACGGCCGTAACGATTTATTCCAACTTGAGTTTTTTGGCGGCGACATCATCAGCATGACGCCGGACCGACTCGACGCTGGCAGTGAAGAAATTGCCCAAGTGAAGGTCGAAATGTACATTGAGAAAATGACGTTCAAGTATCTGCGCGTGGCCTAAGGCTCCGGTCGCGTCCCGCGCGAGTCCCGTCCCATGCGTTGGCGCGACGTTTCGTCGCATGCGGCCCTCGTCGGCAACTGTCGACGACGTTGCGATGTTTTTTGCGGCTACGGTTGCTACCTGGCATGTGCAAGGCCGCCGACCACACAACCGAACGCGAGGATGGCTACCGCAGGCACCGTAGCAGTTTGACGCGCCGGCTAACTCAGTGGCCGGTGCGCTTGTAAGTACTTGATCGCTAGTCACCAGATCACCGCTTTGGGTTGGCATGTGGCGTGCTGTGGCCGAGGTATCAACCTTGGTTCGGAGCGCAATCATGAAGTCTCATCTACTCGCAGTTGTTGGTTTGTCATTGGTAACTGGAGGTTTTGTTGCGTGTGCAGATAACTCCGCGGGCGGCGGAGACGAAGATTTGCCGGGTGACATCGACAACAACTCCGACCCCGATGGTGGCGCTGGTGGTAAAGGCGACGGCTTTGATTATAAGAATGATCCGGCTCGGATCTCGCGCAGTCTGAACTACCGATTGGCTGAGTTGCCCAAAGTTGGCAAACTCGATAAACCGGTGTGGGCTGCGCGATACCCGCAAGCGCCGGCTTCCATTCCGCCAGCGTGGGCCGATACCTACTGGCCAAGCTACGAACTTTCGCATAATGCGCGCTGGCAAGGTGCGCGCAAACAATCTCCGTTGGAAATGTACGACAAAGCCTTTAATAGCGCGGCGGGTTGCGAAGTGCAGCCGACCACGAAATGTGGCCCGACGGCCAAAGCTGCATGGGATACCTATTTTGCCTGTGCCGGCCCTGCCGCAACCTGGCAATTGAAGAACTACCAAGGCATCGCGCAGATGTTTGACGGCATCAATAACGATAACAAGGGCGGCATTGATGATTGCTCGTCGAGCGACGATGAAGGTCCACAAGGCTGGTGGGGCACCTGTCATGCATGGTCGCCCGCGGCATTGTTAGAGCCGGAACCGCAAAAATCTGTGACGGTAAATGGCGTGACGTTTACCCCGGGGGACATCAAAGCCTTGATTCAAAATGTGTACGATCGCACCGAAGCCGTGATGGTTGGTGGTCGGTGCAATGGCAAGACCATCGATACCAGCGCGACGGCATCGGAAAATGAAGCCTGCCGCGACACCAACGCAGGGGCCTTCCATGTCGTTATCGCCAACATGCTTGGCATCAATGACGCCGCATTGGTCGAAGATCGCACAGCGAACTTCGAAGTATGGAATCAGCCGGTGGTTGGCTACTCCATTAGTAAACAGGATGAAGTTACCATTGCGGTTGCGAACCAGTGTGTCGGTGCATCCGGCGAGACGTGGCGACATAACGCCAACGCTGCCAAGTTGGTCGAAGTGCGGCTGCGCACCGACTACCTGACCGAGGGTTCAGCGTCGGTTACCCCGCTCGGCATGGACGACTATGTGAGCCATGACGACTATCATTACATTCTTGAATTGTCGACGGCAGGCAAAGTCATCGGCGGTCGCTGGTGCACGGAAGACGTCGAAAATCACCCAGATTTTTTGTGGGCTCCAAAGGCCGGGCGCGGTGCTTCGAATCCTAACGTGAGCTTGTCGAAGGTGCGCGAATTAATCACGAAGTCGCTAGTGGGCGACACCGGCGGTGGATCCACCAGCGGTAAAGTGTTTGAAGTTTCGCCTGCAGCGAGCATTCCTGATGACAGCACGGTCGGCGTCAAGGTTGATGTTGCAGTGACGGGGGTTACCGCGACCACGGGGCTTGAAGTTACGCTCGACGTGACCCACCCCTATCGTGGCGACCTGGTGGTGAGTTTGTTGCGCGACGGCGTGAAAGTGAAAACCTTGGTCGCTAACATCGGTGGGTCGGCTGACAACATTACCGAGTCGTTTACCGTGACGACGGCTGAGTTGGGCGCGACCCTAAACGGCACGTATGCGCTGCTGTTCGTGGACAACGCCGCGCAAGACCTCGGAACGGTCAATCGGGTGAAGCTGACCTTCAAACAATAGTTCTCGGTTCGATTTGTGTTCCGCTGTAACGCCGTCCGCTGGGGCGGCGTTATTGCGTGGTTGGTGCATCGGCAAATCACTACAACCAGCGGCGACGAATCCACTCTAATAGGCCCAACGGCACGATGATGAGCGACGCCAGCATCACGGCCAGGGCCCATCCTGATTGGTAGGGTAGCTGCGCGAAGTTCTGGCCCCAAAAGCCTACGATGAACGACAGCGGTAAGAACACGGCGGAAAATACGGTCAGGCGTTGAATGACGGCATTGGTGCGAGTGGACTGCACAGCATGAAAACCCGAGACGATGCCGTTGGCGACTTCGCGAGCTTCTTCGACCGATTCAGTTAGCCGAACCACGCGATCGCACAGCGCATTAATATACTGCGCTGCACGACTTGGGATTCGAGGATCGGTGTCTTTGGCAATTTCAACGGTGACGCGCAGTGAATCGCGTAGCGGCCGTAACACCCGCCGCATCGCGACGGCCGAGCGCTTGATGCGGAACGTTTCGGCGAGATCAATCACGCCGCCTTCTTCGATGACGGCGCGTTCCATGTTGTCGAGTTCTTCGGCGAGCTCAAGCACCAGCGGCTCACTGGCATTCACCATGGTTTGCACCGATAACAGCCATGGCCAACTGGGGCCTTTGGCCAAAATTGCGGTGTCGGTGGTCGCGTTGAGCCAGACTAGCTCATGGGCCGGAATGGGATTGTCATGC
>JAGPDK010000275.1 GCA_018057605.1 Kofleriaceae bacterium
GTCTTGTGAAGCCAAGATCAGATCGTGGAATTCCCAGTATTTGCCCTGTGCCTCGGCTGCTAATGATGCCTCGGCCGCAAGCTCGGCATGGGCATGCTGCGGCAAAGGAAATTGTTTAATCACTAGGCGGAGTTTGTCGGGGAACTCCTCCCATAGCTGGTCAATCGTCGCGAGAATTTTTCCGCAGTACTGGCATTCCAGGTCCATGAACACCACGATCACGACTGGTGCATCAGCGGGGCCCCGCGAAACGCCTTGATACAGTTTGGTGCGCGCAAGCATCGTTGGTTCAATTCGTCGACTGCTGGCGAGCAAGTAGTCGAGTTGCTCCTGCACTTGCGCAGGCGAAAGTGGCGGTAGCTCCAGCGTCAACGGTGCAGGTTCCGGTGGGGCAGGGAGCGACGGCGGCGGCGCAGCTACGCGGTACGGCGGCGCTGCAATTTGGGTTGCTTTCGGTGGCGCCTGACGAGATGGGGCGCTAGCCAAGAGCCACGCGGTTGTGCCAGTCGCGGCGAGTGCTGCAGAAATTCCTAACGCAAATTTTAACATGGTGGCTCCAGATGCTAGGGGTGGGGCATGGGGCAGGGGCAGCCCAACCGGCGCAATTGCAGCCAACACACCGGCTGCCAAATCCCGACGAGGCCGCGTGCGTTCCAGTGATTGCTCGACCGTGGCGTTGATATGTTGTGCAAGATAGCTCCGTCCGCGACTGAGCCGCTGTAACGCGGCAGCCTCAGAGATATCTAATATCTCGGCCAGATCACGCACCGAGCGCTCTTGCTGGTAATACAACACCAACGCTTCGCGGTAGAGCGCAGGAATCCGCGTCAGGGCACAGCGTACCTGTTGCGTGTGCTGCGCTGCACTGGCGCGATCAAACGGCGAAGCTGCCGTTGCTAGCGCGGTATCGGCAATTGTATCGTCGGGGGTTTCGCGTTGTGCACGCCGTTTGGCTTGGCGCGCCAAATTGCGCGCGATGCCACAAAGCCAGGACCGAAAGCGCGACGTCTCGCGCAGTTGGTCCAAGTTGCGCCAGGCCGCAACAAATGCTTCTTGCGCAACGTCTTCGGCTAAACCCTCATCGCGCGTGCCAGAAAAACTGACCGCACAAACCAACGCTTGATACTTAATGACCAATTGCCCGAATGCTGCATGCTCGCCGCGTTGGCTTGCTGCTAACAACTCGCTGTCGGTTACTGCGTGTCCCATGTTGGCAATAGGTGCGCTGGCCGCGGGACAACCTGACAGGATATTTTGTGAATTGTTCACTGCAACGGCTAACTACTCGCACCTGCATGGAAATTCCGTCGATTCGTTGGTTGCTGCGCCGCGCTCAGCCGCCAGCGAGCGGTGCGAGTAAGTAGATTTCGTCGCCTTCTTGCAGCACGCGCTCGCCGTGTTCGGCAATGGGACAACGTTCACCGTTGACCATGAGGGTCTCGGCAAGGTGCGGACTGTTGTGCAAGGCATCTGACAAGGGCACACCGGCGCGATCCGCGACGTCGACCAGCTTGGCCAAGGTGGTGCCCTTGGGGACGCGGAGATGTTCGTCGATTTCACGCCAGGCTTCGCCGATGCGACCGCGAATTAAAATGTGGACGCGGACACTGTCGCCGCGGAGCTTATCGAAGATGCCCATGTTGTTTACTCCGTAAACCCGTCGAGGATTTGACTCATGCCTAGTTGCTCGGCGCGCGCCTTGCTGAGGTTGCCGGTAGTTTTATGCCAGTGCATGGCATCGTAGTAGTCGTCTTTGAGCATCGGCAGCGGCACCCGCACGCCTTTGAGTGGCCCACCGCTAAGGTTGCCATCACCTTCACCAAGCATTCGCGCGTGCGCTATGAAATCGTTTGGCACAATGCCTTCGCGCCGGTTGAACGCCGCACGCAAGTTTTGGATGCGTTCCCCGCATTGCAGCAAATCACCGTCGGTGACACCCCAGCCGGTGGCGGCGTTGACCAATTCGGCCCAGGGCAAAGGGCCGGTGAGCATGGTAAACATGCAAATGCCCAAGCCATTCATGGTTTGGTGGGCGTTCGAAAAGTTTGCTTGGGCTCGACCTTTGCCTTCGGTGCCCTTCCACTTCACGTTCCAGTGTTTTTTGTCGACGGCGGCCGGTAAACTAAACCCGGCGGCAAAGGTTTCGTTCCATGACGCCGAGCCCGCGGTATGCCGTGCCGGTGTTGGGTCGGCGATGTAGGTTACGCCCATCAAGGACGTAAAGCGTGAGTCATGATACGCCGGTTCACCACCGTGCACGTGGACGGCGAAGGCTTCGCTGCCTTTGCCTAGATGTTCGGAGGCGCGCTTGACGCCGTTGCTGAGCCAGGCTCCGCAGCCTTCGCCAGTGCCCATTTTGACAGTTAACGCGAGCGCGCCTTCACCGTTACCCCAGACCATGTTGATACCGTCGAGGTCGGCTGCCGTCATCAGTCCTTTTTCGTAGGCTTCGCAGACCCAACCCAGCGTGGCCGACGACGAAACGGCATCAATGCCGTAGCGATTACAAGCATCATGGCACGCTGTTACCAACGGTAAATCGTCGTTGAGCAGATTGGCCCCAAAGCCCACGATGGTTTCGTAGTCCGGGCGCCGGACGTCGGTTAGCCCACGGCTCTTGACTGCGACGATGCCCTTGCAGGGCATGGGGCAGTCGCCACACGACAGCTTCTTGGTGACAAGCTTTTCGACTTCTTTGCCATCGAGTTTCATCGAATGTTTGGCCAGCGAAAAGTCGCGGGCCCCGATGCCGAGCCAGTTTTTAATCGGTGCGTCGCCGTTTTCGACCGACAGTGAAACCGCTGCGGTGGTGCCACGTTGCGCCCACAGCTGCCGCATGGACGCGGTCGGTGCGGTTACTTTGGCGCCCAGCTTGGTCATGAGCCGGTACACGAAGCCCATCCATTTTTTGGGTTTGCCCATGTACACAAAAAAACGCGCGATCAAGCCCAAATCTTTTTTGTACGCGCTGGTGATACGTTTGCAGACGGCTTTGAATTGTGCAGCATCCGCGACCGGGACTTCACCGCTGCCACCAACGACAATGGCCTTGAGATTTTTGCTGCCGTAGACCGCGCCAAAGCCTTGCCGCCCAAATGCATGGTAGCGATCGTTCATCACCGACGCGATGGCGGCGCCGCGTTCACCGGCCGGGCCAATGGCACTTATCCCAACTTCGCGTTTGCCACCAAAACGAGTTTTGAGTGCATCAAACGTCGGTGGAATTTCTTGGCCCCACAGCTCATGGGCCGGTTCAATAGCTACATCGTGGTCGCGAATCACCAGCAGCGAAGGCACGGCTGCACGCCCGGTGACAACCAAGGCGTCATAGCCACTTTTGCGCAAGTGAATCGCAACCGAGCCGCCCGAGTTGGAGTCGGCCCAGGTATTGGTCAGTGGTGATTTGCCGACGATTTGAATGCGTCCGGAAAATGGTGCATGCAACCCCGTCAATAACCCAGCACAAATTGCAAAACAGGCGTCGGCGGCGCGCGCGTCGGTTTTTGCCGGAAAGAACTTCCACATCAGCCAAGCGCCTAAGCCGTAGCCGCCGAGGAATTGCCGATAAACATCCGCTGCGATTGCTTCGACGCGATGTTCGCCGGTGGTGAGATTTACGTGCAAGACACGTCCGCACACACCGAATTGTTGAGGTACCGGCAGGTGCTGTTTCATCGCTGCCGAGTGTACTCGAAAACTCCAGGCCTGCACCTCCCGGCTCGCCGTGCTGTGCGGGCGGGTAAATTGTTGGCGACAGCAGGGGGCAAGCAAGGCCCGTCGATGCCCGACGGCTACATGGCGCCGCAGCGAGGTCGACGCTGCGGCGCTCGGCCCCTTGTTGCGTTGCTATGTCAAAATCGCGCGCAGAGCGTCGCGTGCGCGTTCGACGTGTTCAGCGGCTTGGCTGATGGCATCAGCGATAATCGTCACCGAGTCACTGTTTGGCATCATTGCGGTTTCGTCGCTTGCGGCCCGCAGATTTGCTCGTAGCGAATCGATCGACTCTTCGATAATCGATAATTGATCGGCGGTGGCGGCCGCCATTGGCGCGCTTGCCGTCGTGCTTGTGCTGCGGTTGGCTGGGTTGCTTGCGGCCTGTTGCTTGGCCGCGCTCAGTTCGTTGCGCAGCTCGCCGAGTTGATTGCGCAGTGCATTGAGTTCCGCGACCGTGGCTTCATACTTGGCGAGGTTGGCCGTGGCAGACGCCGCGGATTGTTGCAATTGCAATAACTCAGATTCGCGTTGTGCGAGTTGCTGCTGGGCCGCCTCAAGTTCGCGGCGTGCGTCGGTAACTGCATCGGTCACGGCGGCGCTGCTGCCTGCTTCGGCACGGCTCAGCGCCGCTTTGGCGTCGGAAAGTTCGTGGCCAAGGTGCTCGACTCGACTGCCCAGTTCGCGGGTTCTTGCTTGCGCTGCGGTCAAGTCGGCTTCCATTGCTTGCATGCGGGCATCGGTGGTGGCGTTGGCTCCTGCCGCGGCGCCGCTACGGCTTTGTTCGATCCGCGCCAGGCGGCTGAGCGCTTCGTCGAGCTGGCGTTGCACAGCGGCGGCGCGCCCGATGGCAAGGTCTGCCGCATCCGAGTTGCTGGTGAGTCGCTCGACGCTGCGTTCGGCTTGTTCGGCCCGGGCCAGCAGCGCATTGAATTCCGTCGGGTTCACCGTTGGCACCGGTTTGGCGCGCAGCGTTTTGAGTTCTTCGCGAACTTTGGCTGCGGCATCTTCAACAGTTTGGCGCTCGGTTGCAAACTTATCAGCGGCAGCTTTGGCTTTGGCTAGTTCGGTTTCCAAGGCGGTGACGCGCGCTCGCAAGGGTTCGCCAGCGCGTGCTGTTTCCATGGCGAAGGCGCGGCTTTCGGTAAGCTCGGTTTGCGCTTGGGTGAGTTTGGCTTGGACGGCCGCGACGTTGGCGGCAGCTTCTTGGCGGGTGGCATCGACCATGGCTTGAGCTGCCGCTCGGGCGGCTGCGACCGCAACTTCGGCCGCCTGTTGGGCGCGCTCGACACCGGTGCGCGCGGCAGCCTTGGCTTCGTCTCCGGATTTTTGCGCGGCGGCCTTGGCTTCGTCGATGCTCAGTTGCGCGGCGGTGCGTTCGATTTGCAATTGCGATTCGAGATCCGTGATGCGATCGTTGAGCCCTTCAATGTCGGTTTCGTAGGCCGTGATTTTGGCTGACAACTCAGCTGTCGTGACCGCGTGCTGGCTTACGGTTTGCCGCAACTCGGTGAGTTCGCGTTCGGCTTCATTTTTACGATCCATCAGGGCCAGCGCCGCACTGCGCTCGGCGGCCAGGTCACTCGCTAACTGCGCTTGGGTTGCCAGGCCGGCGGCGACAGTAGTCTTAGCATTTTCAATCAATTCCAACTCTTGTTGGCGGAGGGCCTGAATTTCCTCAACGCGTTGCTTCGCGGCTGCGACTTCTTTGCTGAGATTTTTGCTCTTGCTGTCGGATTCGACGGCCCGCCGCATCGAATCCGCAACATCTTTGGCCATAGATTTGGCGATGGTATCGGCCGATGACGCGCGTTTTTCGGCAAGCTCAACCTCGCCGCGCGATTTTTCAACCTCCAAGCGGGCCGCGGTGCTTTCGTCGCGCGCTTCGTCGCGCTCGCGCCGCGCAGCAGCAATTTGTTCACTGGCGTCACTGTTGTCGGCCAACATCTGCTCGACCGCGGCGAGTTTTTTGTTCAGGCTCGCGACTTGCGCGGTTGCGCTGACCAATTCTGCGCGCGTGCTAACCTCACGTTTTTCAACGGCGGCGAGCTGAACCCGGCTGGCGTCGAGCTCGGCAATTTTGCCATCCCGTTCGGCGGCCAGCGCGGTTCGAATTGCATCGAGTTCAAGCTGTTTTTGGGTCGCGGCGTCTTCGGCTGCTACCGCGCGTTGCGTGGCGTCCTCGGCATTGCCCACCCCTGGCCCCAAATTTGCGCGCAGGGCTTCGAAGCGTTCTTTGATTTCATTGAGTTCTTCATCGAGTTCAACCGTGCGAGATTCGGCCTCGCTGACGCGGGTTTCGAGCTCGGCGGCGCGGCGCTCGGCAGTGGTGGTTTGCGCGTTGGCGTGGGCGACGTTGCGTTCGGCCCCTTGCGCGCGAATTTCCGCGGCCGCTAGTTTCTTCTCGGCTTTTTCGGCGCGCTCAATTGCCTTGCCGAGTTTCGCGGCGTGTTCATCGGAGGCGGGGCCGCTGGCTTGGGCGCTGGCTTGTAAGGCGGTCAGTTCCGCACGGAGCGCGGTTAGCTGTTTTTCGGCCTCGGCGAGTTTTTCGGCAGCGGCTAGCCCGAGTTGGGCATCGGCAACCGCTGCGGCTTCTTTGGCTTTGGCCAGTTCGAGTCGGAGTGCCTCGGCCTCTTTGTTGCTGACCTTCTTGAGCTGGTCAATTTCGGCTCGCAACCGGTTGGCATCGGCCCGTTCGGTTGCCGCTGTGCTTTCGGCTACTTTGCGCGCGGCGTTGGCATCGTCGGCGGCGCTTTTTAGTTTGTCGACCTGGCCGCTGTGCTGCGCTGCCAGCTGGCTTTGGTCAGGCGCTACACCGGTACTGTTTGCGCTCGTCGTCGACCACTGCGGTCGATCGGCCGCTTCTTGTTCGAGGATGCGTACTCGATCTTGAGCGCGCTCAAGCTGTCGCGTTAGTGCGGCGGCGGCGCTATCCGCCGCGCCGGTGCGTGCCACGCCACCCGGTAACGTTACATCGGATTGCTCGGCCTGAAGGTCGTTGAGTTCTTGTTGCACGGCGGCCAAACTTCGCTCAAGCCCCGCGACCCGAGCGTCGGCTTCGTCGCGCAGGCGCACAAGTTCGGCCTCGTTGTTTGGCGCCTGCGCATGGCTTGCCGCAACGAGGATCCGAATATCTGAATGTAGTTCCGCTACCCGCAACGCAAACGCGTCACGCTCTTGTTCGATACCAGCGCGGTTTTTTCGCTCGGTGATCAGCCATTGCGCCAGGGTGCCGTGAATGCCAATGGGCGGGGGCACCGTGCCATTAACGTCGAGGACGCGCAGCATAATCGCGCCGATGACAATTACTTCACCGAGCGGCAACGGGGCTCGCGAAATTCTATTCGGGCCCAGGAACACGCCGTTGGCACTGCCGGCGTCTTCAATCCACAGGGTATCTTGCTCGACGAAGATGCGGGCGTGCACACGGGAGACGCGTGGATCATCGCTGCGGATGGCGCACTCCACGCCGCGCCCAATAAGGATCGGCTCGAAACCTACTTCGTAGGCTCGTTCGACTCCGTCGACGTCGCTGTAGACGAGCGTGGTCATTCCCTACGGTTAATTTATCACGGTCACCAGCTTGCCGTGGCGGTCGAAGGACGGTGATTTGCTTGGTTTTATGAAGGGTTCAGCTGCGCAAACATCGCGTTGCCATCGGCCACGGCACGGTCGGTGTCGTCGTCGAGCAGCACCACGTGGCCCATTTTGCGGCCAGGCGCTGCGCCATCTTTGCCATACAGGTGCAAGCGGGCATTAGGCAAATTGAGTACGTGTTGCCACGGTGGCGGACCTTTGGCCCAAAGGTCGCCCAATAAATCGACCATGACCGCACCGCTGAGGGCGCGCGCGGAGCCCAAGGCAACCCCGCACACGGCTCGCACATGTTGTTCAAATTGCGAGGTTGAACACGCGCCGTACG
>JAGPDK010000006.1 GCA_018057605.1 Kofleriaceae bacterium
CGTGAAAGTCATAGATCAAGGGTAGTGGCTGCGTTGCACCAATCGTCGTCGGTGCGGCTTGCCAATGCGCTGACAACACGAGGATGCTTTGAGGTTGCGGCAGCGCTTGGCCCCACGCCCGCAGCGTGGCTAACCACGGCTGGTCGACGAGCTGAAACGGCGAACCATGAGCGATAAACAGTGCGGGCATCGATTGCATGGCACCATCATGGCAACGGCCGAACGCTCTGACTAGTTACGAATGTCGGGACAGACTAGCCATGCGTGGCAACAATGAGTTTGTCGTCCAACCGGCCTACGCGCAGCTCGCCGGGCCACACCAAACCACCGCAAGTTGTTGCGACAGTGCGGCGACTTCACGCCGCAGGCCGTCGTCGGTGGCTGCGATGTGGCGGGCCGTGGCAAATGCCGTTTGCAGCGACAGCGAAGCACTGGTCAGCGCTCGCTCAGGTAACGCTAACAACAACAATGCAATGAGTGGTTGTAACTCCGGCGCAACGCGCGAGGTCTTGACGAGGGCCGCCATGGGGCTGGCTGCGAGCCCGGCGAGCAAGGCTTGTACTTCGCTGGCATGTTCGGTCGGCAGGTGCGGGCCGTCGTGAAACGTGCCGATGGTATCCCAAAATGTTGGTGCTAGTTTTGCGAAAATATCGACGACGTCGGCGACGGTTTGCGCAGTTGGCAGGGCTTGTTCCAGCGCCTCGACCAAGGCGGTCAACGCGATCGAGCCGAGGTTTTTTGCTGCAAACAGCCGCAGCATCATGGGCCGCCCGCCCGGGGCGCGACGCAGCAAGATCCAGCCGCGTGGGCGCTGCGTCGTCGCATCGATCGCCGTCATGGCGCGGAACAAGTCAGCTGTGTTGACCCAATGCGGTGAATACTTAAAGCGCGCGACATCCATGATTAGCATTTGATCGCGCTGAGCATTGTAGCCGCCGATCGGCGAGAAATGGCCGTCGCCGGTTTGCCCGAGTGCCTGTCGTGAATACGCAACCACCACGATGCCGCTGTCGGCGTGCGCCATGGTGTGGGCAACTTGATTGCGAAAGGCTTGCAGCGCGGCATCTGAAGCGGTCGATGTCGACGCGGGCGGCGGCGGTGATGCGGCGGTGCCGGCATTGTGCAACTCTGCAGTGGCGCCATTGCAGCGCGCTAAGCAACTGAACTCGTGCAGGGTGATGCCGCGTTCGCGAATGCGGTCGAACGGTACGCAACAATCGAGCATGGTTTCGTCGAACCAACGCCACGGCCCTTGCCACAAGCGGCCGGGATCAA
Source organism: Kofleriaceae bacterium (assembly GCA_018057605.1). Taxonomy (GTDB): domain Bacteria; phylum Myxococcota_A; class Polyangia; order Haliangiales; family Haliangiaceae; genus JABFXX01. The sequence goes on from JAGPDK010000006.1 coordinate 1,276, forward strand.
TTGCCATGGCGTTGAGTGCAACGACCAGCGACCCTAAGCCACAAAATGCTGGTTCGGCTTGGGTGTGATACTGCTCGGCGATCGCGAAGTAGCCTTCCATGTTGCCTTCGGCGAGGGCTTCGCGAAAAATCTGGCGACCCGTTTCACTTGCGAAACCTATCAAGTCCGTTGGTAAGGGGCGACGATAGAACTCGGTGTTCACGGTTGTAGGCTAGCATGTTTGACGCCGCGACTCCTGACTGGTTGAACCCGTGGGGCAAATCGCCCCGCACACGCGATAATCGACGCTGTAGCGCTGCGCTGCCAACTGAAAAATCGAGCAAAACATGGGCCGAAAGCCGTAACGTTTTTCGGATTCGTCGTACAAATCCTCACAATGAAAAATCCAATCCGCACCGGAACCATCACTGCAATCGCCGCCGCCAGCCTCTTTGCTTCGGCATGTGGCAGCAAAGCTTCGTCGAAAACCACCACGCCAACCGAAGGCGAAAAAACCGCCGCTGTTTCGTGCCTCGGCATCAACGCATGCAAAGCCCAAGGCAGCTGCCACACCGATAAGAACAGCTGCAAAGGTCAAAACGCATGCAAGGGTGCAGGCGTGATGGAAGCCGCCAGCGCTGAAGAGTGCACCACCAAGGGTGGCACCGTCGCTGCTGCAACGCCGCATCCAGCACCAGAAGCAACGCCAGCGCCAGAAGCAACGCCAGCGCCAGCGCCAGCAATGTAATTTGCGATATGTCGATGTTTGCCAACCTTGGCTTTGGGCTCGGTTTACGACCGCCACATTACGGCGACGTCCTCGATAGTGACTCGCCAGTGCATGTGGATTGGTGGGAAGTTATCAGCGAGAACTTCATGGTCGAGGGTGGCAACCCGCGGCGTATTTTACGTTTGGTCCGCGAGCGGTGGCCGGTAGCGTTGCATGGTGTTTCACTATCCATCGGTACGGTTGATCCGCTCAATCAAGATTATTTGACTCGCTTGGCAACCTTGGTTGCTGAAGTTGAGCCGGCGATCGTTTCTGACCATTTGTGTTGGATGACGACGGGTGGGCACTCGGGCCACGATCTGTGGCCGTTGCCTTACACCGAAGAAGCCTTGGCGTTGGTGGTTGAGCGCGTGCAACAAGTGCAAGACCGCTTGGGTCGGCGCATTCTGTTGGAAAACCCGTCGACGTACGTAACGTTTTGCGCCAGTCAGATCGCCGAAGGCGAATTTATGGCCGAACTGGCGCGCCGCGCTGATTGTGGGTTGTTGCTCGACGTCAACAATATCTATGTGAGCTGCAAAAATCACGGCTGGGATCCGAACGCGTATCTGGCTGCGATTCCGGCCGAGCGAGTGGGGCAAATTCATCTTGCTGGCCACAGTGATTTCGGGACGTATCTACTCGACACCCACGATCACCCAGTTTGCGACGGTGTTTGGGATTTGTATCGCGATGCGATGACCAAGCTCGGACCGGTCAGTTCGATGATCGAACGCGATGATTTGATTCCACCATTGAGCGAACTCATCGCTGAACTGGATCAAGTGCGGGTCATCGCAGCGGCGGTCGCAGTGCAAGCGCCCTTGCCCAGCCAGGTTGCCGACCCAGCACGCACCGCGGTGCCGCATGTCTGAGCTGGCGCGGTTGCAACAGCAGTTTTATGCATACGTCACCAAAGGCACGCCGCTCGACGGTGTTATCGCCTCCGGCGATCCGCAGGTTTACGCTCGCATGTATGCGAGCCGCTTGCACGATGCGTTGGTGGAAGATTATCCCAAGCTGCGCGCGGCGTTGGGTGACAATGAATTTGCTGCGTTAGCCTACCGGTACTTTCAAGCTCGGCCGCCGCGGTCGTTCACCTTGCGCGACGCAGGGGTCGATTTGTCGACGTATCTGCGCGACGCTGACGCCGCGCCGGGCTTGTGGTTGTCGCAATTGGCGGCATTAGAACGCGCACGGGTTGAAGCCTTCGACGGTCGTGATGCGGTTGCGCTAGCGCAAGATGATGTCGCTGCGTTGGGCGATGCATTGCCTGATCTGATATTGCGTTGGGTGCCGACCAGCAGCGTTGTGCGCTTGACCTGGAACGTCGACGACATGTGGAGCGCGATCGAAGATGCTGCGCAACCAGTGGCCCCTGCGATGCTTGACGGTACGATCCTCGACGGCACAACGTCACGCACTGTGTTGGTGTGGCGTCGCGATACCACCGTGGTGCATCGCACCCTCGACGCCGATGAAGGCGAGTTGGCGCCGCAACTCATCGCCGGTGCCTCGTTTGCCGAAATCTGTGAAGTGCTGGCCATGCATCACGGCGACCAGGCCGCGCCGCGGGCCGTTGAATTGCTGTTGCGCTGGTTGCAGGGTGAAGCGTTGGCCAGCTTGTCTTGAGTGGCATAACGCGCTCTCTAAATGCAAACATCCCGACCGGGGTTTGTTTTTACGTTGCAGGTGGGCGCAACGGATCAAGATAGACTTCGTCGACCGAGATCTGCACGCCGAGGCTGGCGAGCTCGGCATGCTGACCAACTAAGAATTCGAAAGCACCCATCGGCCGCTTTATATTTTTACGATGCACGTCGATGCGCGACCCACGTTGCGAAAGCAACACATATTCGCGCAACGAGGCAAGCCCGGCAGTGCGGTTGGTTTTGATTTTGGATTTCCAGAATGCTGCGGCTCTAGCAGTGGGAGACAGTCTCGCGGATGTAAAAATCGCGGGTGCAGAATCTTTTAGTTTCTAGGTGATCGTAACAAAGTGCCCCCAAGATAATTGTGCAACAGGTTGTTGCACGATTGGACCGTCGAGGAAGCACGCCGCAAAATGCCGCATCGAGAACAGGGTTGCACCGCGACAACCGGCTCATATCGGGAAATACAGCTTGAAGATTGGCAACGCGCGACGGCGCGACGCGGCGGCAACCGCGTGGCGGTGCCCGTGGGTGTCGTGCCGGTGCGGATCGCGGCGGCCGCGCCGCGACCAGAACCCCTGATCGCGGTGGTGGTGCGCGGGTTTTTAGTCGCCGACGTGCAAGTACTGTCGCGTGGGGTCACCTAGTCACCGGCCCGACGCCGCTATCGAAGTCAAACGCCGTCAACTACACCCTCAAGATCTGGGATTGCCTCCAGCGCTTGTTCCACGACGCGGCCATCCTTTTGGTCACCACCACGGTTCGCGCCTTCCGCCGTCCTGCCCCTGGCGCAATGATTACTTCGAAGCCGTCGGTGAAATCTTACCGTTACAAGAAATTTACACCGCGCTGCAAGCGGCGCGTGCTGCGATACCTGCGTAGAGTTGCAGCGTGACGGCTCCAAGTTTGCGCCCTTATCAACACGAGGCGATCGCCGCTGTGCTTGCGGCACGGCAGCGTGGGGTGCGGCGGATGGTGGTGTGCTTGCCGACGGGGGCAGGCAAGACGGTGATCTTTTCGCACTTGGCACGATTGGCCACGCGGCAGGTGCTGGTGCTGGCGCATCGTGAAGAGCTACTGGCGCAAGCGGTCGACAAACTGTCGCGCGCCCTTGAAGGCACGCGCGTAGTGGGGCTGGAACGCGGTACGTCGCGGGCACCGGCCGAGGCCAAAGTGTTGGTTGCATCGCTGCGCTCGCTGCATCCAGATCGAATTGGGAGTGTGTTGGCCGGGCGCGACATTGGCCTAATCATCTACGATGAGTGCCATCATGCTCCTGCCGACGACAATCTGCGCGTGCTGCGCACGATTGGTGCGTTTGAACGCGACTGGCCGGGCACGCTGTTGGGCTTTACGGCCACCACCGCGCGCGGCGATGGCAAAGGCCTAGACCAGGTGTTCGAAGAAATCGTGTATTCGCGATCGCTGCCAGACTTAATCGACGAAGGTTACTTAGCACCACTGCGTGGATTTCGAATTTCGACCGCAGCCGATCTCACGAGATTGTCGTCGGGTGGTAGCGACTTCGACGACGCCGAACTAGCGGAGGCGGTAGATATCGAAGAACGCAATGCGTTGGTCGCGCGATCGATTCAAGAACTTGCACGTGACCGCCGTACGATTACGTTCTGCGTCACGGTCAACCATGCCCGCAATCTGGCGCGCGCGCTAAACCATTTGGGCGTGCCGGCCGGCATCGTGCACGGCGAAATGCCTGCAGCTGTGCGCGCTGCCGCACTCGAAGCGTTTCGCACCGGCAAGGTCCGTGTGCTGGCAAATGTTGGCGTGTTGACCGAAGGCTTCGACGACCCCGGCGTGTCGTGTGTGGCCATGGCGCGGCCGACGCGATCGGAGGGCTTGTATGCACAATGCGTTGGCCGAGGCACACGGCTGGCCGAAGGCAAGCAGGACTGTTTGATCTTGGACTTCGTCGACGTTTCGGTGCTCAGCCTGTGTACGTTGCCCAGCTTGTTTGGCTGTCCACGCGATATGGATCTGTTCGGCGACGATGCCCGCGAAGCCGCGCGTGCCTGGGACCAACTGCAACTCGACTATCCCGAGTTTGAACTTGAAGCCGGCGCGCTGACATTGCGCGAGATTCAAGATCGCGCTGCAGCGTTTGATCCGCTGACTCTCGACGTACACAATGATGTGCGGGCGATTTCCCGCAATGCCTGGTTTTCACTGGGCCGGCACGGTGTGGGCCTGCACTACACTCGCGCAACCAACGTCATCAGCACGGCGACCGTGCTTACACGCGCCGCCCGTGGCAAGCGCTGGGAAGTTGCAATTGACGATCGCATCAAAGAGCGCTTCTCGACGCTGGAAGATGCCGTGCAGGCCGTGGACTACGAAGTTGATCAGCGCGGCCACGCGGCTCGTAGCTCGGCTCGACACGACGCTGCGTGGCGCCACGCAGTTCCGCCAGCAACCGTGGTTGCGCGCCTGGCGGAAGGCGATCGCGTGACCACGCATGCTGCAGCGCTGCAATTGTTGGTGTGGCGCGCGGTGACCAAGCGGTAATTCGCTTGGCCAACCCGCTGCATGTAATCCCGTGGGCCAAGATCACTTGTCGTGCAGCCAATGCTCCAGCAGCCGCTGATGAATGTTGGGCCAGGCAAATTGGTTGGCAAGGCTCATACACGCTTGCGAATTTGGAGGCGCGGCCAAAACATGAGCGATCGCTGCAGCCAACTGCGCTGGCGAATCCGCGGCGCACAATGTCACTGGCGCAGGTAAATCGGCGAGGCCGCCAGTGCGGGTGGCGACGAGGGGCAGGCCGCAGGCGAGGGCTTCGAGCGCGACTTGCGGCAGGCCTTCGCAGCGGCCGTTGTCGAGTTGGCGCGATGGTACTACGACAATGGCGGCACGCTGATATTCGCGATCGCGTTGCATCGGCGACAATGCGCCGGTGAATTCGATATGGTGGTGCGGATAGCGCGGTTGTTGCGCTGCGCCGTGCGCTTGCAAGCTGGTGTGCAATGGGCCGTCGCCGACAATCACCAGATGAATCGGCGAAGCCAGATGCGCGAGGGTATCGAGCACAACATCAACGCCTTTGATCGCAACGTGCCGCGCGACCACGAGCACGCGTGGTCGGGCACTTGGTTGTATGACTCGGCCGGCGGCCAACGCTGCAAAGCGTTCGACGTGAATGCCCATGGGAATTACAGTGGCAGCACGATCGAGATAATCAGCTAACCTGCGGGGCAACGCAGCTTGCACCCCAGCGCGTGCAGCATGATTGACAAAAACGATCCGGGCTCGACGCGCGGCGAGCGCTGCCACCGTCGGAATTACCAAGCCCAACCGATGCATCAGATGCACATCGCCACCATGGGCAATCGCTAACATCGGGCCACGACTAGGCAGCGCCGCCAACGCGCACGGCAGCAACCAATGCGCGATGACCCCATCCCATTGCGCCCGATGCCGCAGCACTGCGCTGGTTAACCGTGCGCTAAAACTCGCCGCGCCGGCCCACGCCGCAACGCCCATGCGCGCTTCGAGTGCATCCGGTGCACCCCCGTGGTTAAACAGCTCGCCACCGTCGATACGCAGGTTAGCCGCCGGTGCGCTCAGTGGCCCAACCTGCTGTGACGATGCCGCCGCGATGATGTGCAACTCGCACCCAGCAGCACGCAGCAGGTTGCAGTGCGCCGCTACAAACCCACCGGCAGGATCGGCGTCACTGGTCGGATACGACGTCGTGATGACGCCAACGCGGCGTGGTAGCCGGCCGCGCAAGTTACAAAGCTCGGCGGGCTTCGGCTGCGATGCGATTGCCCCACGACCGCAACAGCACCCATGGAATCGGATGAAACGCCGTGGTTAAATTGATGCCGCTGCGCCAATGTGGTCCGTAAACCGGACGAACCGGGACATCTAACACGCGCATCCGTGCGACGTGCAACCGCGACAGCATATCGTTAGGGTAGCCGTAGCGCGGGAAAACTCCGTCGAGCTCGATCGCCGTCAACGCCGCAGCGCTGATCGCGGTGTAGCCGCATTGTGAATCGAACACATGGTGATAGCCCGAGGTCACTTTGGTCGCGGCTGACAGCACCAGGTTGCCAACAATGCGCGCTGGCGGCATGGCTTTCCAGATCTCGGGATGCAAGAATCGATTGCCTTTCACGTAATCGGCGCTGTCGTCGACGATAGGTTGCAAAAGCGCTGTCAGATCGGCTGGGTCCATTTGGCCATCGCCGGCCATCACTGCCACGATGTCGGATTTTTTCTGCAAAGCGTGGCGATAGCCGGTCACGATCGCTGCGCCGACGCCCTGATTGGCGTGATGCCGAACTACCGCGATGCGTTGGCCATTGGACAACTGATCTGCGGTGGCTTGCGCAACTTCGCCGGTGTTGTCATTGGAATAGTCATCGATAACCACGATGTCATCGACAAAATCGGGAATCGACAACACCGTCGCCGCGATTTTTTGTTCTTCATTGTAGGCGGGGATAACTACAGCTACCCGCTGGTTTTCAAACATCGCCAGGTTGTAGTCGCAACGGCACGCAACGTCTAGGCTTGAAGGCTGGCGGTCGTGGCGGTTTCGGCACGGCGATGTCTGCCGCTGCGAATGTAGGTCCTGCGCCTACGCGGCGGCGTGCTGTGGCTACGGCTGGTATCGGACCGCGACAACACTGTACACACTCACGCCTTTGGGCCTGATGATCGTGACGTCATCGCCGATGGTTTTCCCCATCAAGCCGCGGGCCATCGGTGCATCCATGCTGATCCAACCTTCGTCAACATTGGATTCATCGGGCCCGACGATGCGATAGGTTTTTTCATCACCGCTGTCGTCTTCCACCGTGACCCAGGCGCCAAAAAACACCCGATTCGGATCACTGGGCGCGTCGACTACAATTTTGACGGCTTCAAGCCGCTTGGTTAGAAACCGCACCCGGTAGTCAATCTCGCGCAGCCGGCGCTTACCATAGATGTACTCGGCGTTTTCCGAGCGATCACCTTGGGCGGCAGCATCCGCCACTTCTTGCGTCACGCGCGGCCTTTCAATCAACCATAGTTGATCGAGCTCGGCGCGCATTTTGGCGGCGCCTGCAGGGGTGATATACGCCGATGAAGGCGGCCGGGGCGGGCGATATCTCGTCGACATTGCAGCAGCTTAGGCTACATCTGGCCCAGGTATTCGAGAAATCGCTAGGCTCGTGTATGATGCGCGAGGAATCGTGTTTGAACTGCTCATTATTGCTGCGCTGATGGTCGCCAATGGACTATTTGCGGCCGCCGAAATTGCGGTGCTCAGTGTGCGCAAAACCCGGTTGTCGGAGTTCGTGCGACGGCGCGATAAGCGTGCATTGGCGGTGCAAAGCTTACGCGATCATCCAGAGCGGTTTTTGGCTACCGTGCAAATCGGCATTACCGTGGTTGGCACTGCGGCCGCGGCGTTTGGTGGTCATGGCCTCGCCGTATTGCTTGAAAAGCCGTTGCAACGAGCTGGTTTTGGCGATTCTTCCGACACCTTTGCCTTTGTATTTGTCGTCGCAGGTATTTCGTTTTTTGAGCTGATTGTCGGTGAATTGATTCCGAAATCGTTGGCCCTGCGTTACTCGGATCGGTATTCGTTCTTCGTCGGTCGGCCGCTGTTGTCGTTGTCCCGGATCTTGGCGCCGTTGGTCTGGTTGTTGACTGCGGTTTCCAACCTGGTGCTGCGGTTTTTCGGTGACAGCACGACCTTCACCGAAGCCCGCTTGTCCAAAGATGAATTGCAAGAACTGGTAGAAGAAGCGGCCAAAACCGGTTCAGTTGATCCACGCGCCAGTGAAATCGCTTCACGGGCATTGGGTTTTGGTGAAGTTACCGTCGCTGAAGTGATGGTGCCTCGCTCGAAAATGGTGGCCCTGCGCCGGGGTGCGCCAGTCGCGGAAGTACAGCGTTTGATCTTGGAAGAGGGCCACAGCCGCATGCCGGTGTATGAAAATAATCTCGATAATATCGTCGGATACGTGGTGGCCCGTGATGTCTTGTCGATGGCGTGGGATCAAAATCTGGTGATGTTTGAAGACATTTTGCGCCCGCCCTACAAAGTAAACGAAGGTACGCGTGCGCTCGATTTGTTGCGCGACATGCAGCGCGAGCGCACCCAAATGGCCGTAGTTATCGATGACACCAGCGGCGTTTCCGGGTTGGTTACAATCGAAGACCTCATCGAAGAGTTGGTTGGCGATATTTTCAGTGAGGATGACGTCCCTGAATTGTTTTTTACCAAAGAACCGGCGGGGACTGTGGTTGTGCAAGGTTGGGCGCCGGTGCGTAAAGTGAATCGCGATTTGGACCTAGATCTCCCGGTTGGGCGTGATCGCACCACCATTGCTGGGTTGTGCATGGCGTTAGCGCATTCGATTCCGCAGAATGGCGAACGAATCACGACGGAAGACGGCACGGTCATTGAAGTCATCGATGCTTCGCTGCGTCGCGTGCGCCGGGTCAGGATTCATCCGGTTGGCGCACCTGATTCGGCCGAGCAGGTTTGACGGGGCCTACCACCTGGACCGCTGTTATTGCGCGGCACGGGGGAAGAAAATAGATTGAAATTCGTAGCCGGTCCTGGGGTTTTTTTGGCCGCAAGATCCGGTAGAGTAGAGTCGATGTCGACGGTAATTGCTCGAGATGCCAGTGCGGCGGATCAGCTTGTCTACACGTGGCCGTATCCAATTGGTGCGGAATGCGACGTGCAATGTAACAGCGATGATCAAGTGGTCATGTGTCCGGCGTGGACTGTTGGCAATAGCTTGGGGCCAGGGCGTCATCGCTGGCGGACGCCGGACCCGATGCGGCCGACCGCAGCGTACTTCGTGCTTACCGGTCCTGTTGAAGTGGGCTTCGATTGTGCAACCAGTTTTGTTGTGCCGTTAACTCAACAACCTGTCCGCATTCGGGCTAGCGGTTCGGTGACGGTGCGGTGCAGCGATCCAATGATTCTAGTTGCCCAGTTTGTCGGATTGCCGTTTTACGATATTGATCGTGGGCTCAAACAAAGCGTGGCCCGTAGCGTCGAGCGAATCTTGGCGCGGTTGCTGATTCGGCGAACGGTCACAACAGGTTCAACCCTGGCGTTAATGGATCGCGCGGCCCGTGGTGCCATTATCGAAGAGCTGTTGGCGTTTCATCCGGCTGGCGGCGCCGTTTTTGGTTTGGAGTTTGCGCGGTTACTCTCGCTGGATATTTCCGTCGACGATGGCTCGCAGATTCTTGGGGCACCGGCGGTAGCGCGGCCAATCGCGACGCGCACTCCGTCGCCCGGCCAAGTGACCGTGCGTGACTCAGTTGTTGATATGACGCTTGCGAAAAATGCAGGGCATGCAGAGGGTTCGGTTTCCGGCGACGCAATCCGGGACAATCGCGATAATCCCAAGGTTACCGGCAGCGAAACTGTGCGTGGCCGCGCCCCAGGGGTGCAAACGGTTGCCGAAATTTTACAGCAAGCGCAAAGCAACCGCGCCAGTCAAAGCAATCATGGGATGCCGGCCGCTGGGCAAGACGCAACCGCGGCGGTGCAACGGTTGGCCGCCGCAGATGACACACTTGATGGTGTTAAGCCGGTGCGCGTCGATGCCCGTCAGTCGGTGATGGGCGGCACCGCGAGTGCGTCGGGCAGTTTTGGGGCAGCGTCATCGGCTGCAGCATCATCGGCTGGGGCGGCGCGGCGCAAGACTCCGCAAATGGGTGTTGCCGTCGCTTCCGACGGCGCAGTCGCACGCGAAGCTTCGTCGGCCAACAGCGGCGTAGCTTCAGGTGAAATTACGCCACGGATGGCAATGCCATCGGCAGGCGCACCCATGGTTGCTGCGATGACGGCACCACAATCGGCCGCGTCAGGTGAGTTCACTCCACGCACCACGACGGCTCCACCCGCGATGCCCGCGGTCGCGGGCGAAATTGCGCCGCGCAGCAACGGGCCCCAGCCGCGTGGTGAAAATGATCCGCAAGGGCGAGGTGCCATCATGGCGGTCGGCGGTATGGCGATCGGGATGGGGAACGCCGCATCCGGCGAAGTGCCGACCAAAGTGCCGGCTGGCGGCCGCGTTTTAGTTCAAGGTGGTAACGGCCTGATGCAAGCTGCGGTCGTTAAGCAACTGTTGTCTGGTTATTACGAGCTTGAAGTTGGCTCCACTGGTGAAACCATGTGGGTGCCGATGGCTAAAGTTGTGCCGCAATAAGCGAACGTCGCCGATGCCCCGCGCGGTTAGGCTTTTTTCTTCTTGCCGGGCAAGATGCCCATTAGCTTGCACACAATGCCTAGCATGATCTCGTCGGTGCCGCCGCCGATCGACATCAAGCGGGTGTCGCGATACGCACGCGACACACTGTTGTCCCACATAAAGCCCATGCCGCCCCAATACTGCAAACAGGCATCGGTGACTTCGCGACTGAGGCGGCCGGCTTTGAGTTTGGCCATCGACGCCAGCATGGTGACATCTTTGCCGCCCAGGTATTCCTCGACGGCGCGATACACCAGCGAGCGCAGCAGCTCAACCTCGGTTTGCAGTTCGGCCATGCGAAAATGCACAACCTGATTATCGATGATGGGTTGGCCAAAGGTCTGGCGTTCTTTGCAATACGCGATGGTTTGGTTGATGCAGGATTCCATGCCGCGCAGTGCCGACCCAGCGCCAAAGATCCGTTCTTCTTGAAACTGCACCATCTGCATCATGAAGCCCATGCCTTCAGCGGCGATGCGATTGCGTTGCGGCACCCGCACGTTTTCGAAGAACACCGGGCAAGTATCTGAAGCGCGCATGCCGAGCTTGTCGAGTTTGGCCCCGACGGTAACCCCCGATGTTTTTGCTGGCACGATGATCAACGATTTGTTCATGTGCACCGGCCCTTCGCCGGTGTTGGCTAACACGCAGAACCAATCGGCTTGCGCCGCGTTGGTGATCCACATTTTGGAACCGTTGATGATGTAGTCATCACCGTCTTTTCGGGCCACAGTTTTGATGGCGGCAACATCGGAGCCACCGCTGGCTTCGCTCACGGCAATCGCCGCAACTGCTTCACCGGAAATGGCTGGCACCAGAAATTCTTGGCGTAGCTCGTCGGAGCCCCAGCGCGCTAGCGCCGGTGTAGCCATGTCAGTTTGCACCCCGATGGCCATGGGAATGGCACCGCAGTGGATGCCGCCGAGTTCTTCAATTGCAGCGAGTGCATATGAATAGTCCAGGCCCATGCCGCCGAAGGCTTCGGGTTTGCTGATGCCGAGTAAGCCGAGGGCGCCCATTTTCTTGAACAGTTCGCGCGCTGGAAATGCACCGGCTCGTTCCCATTCATCGACGTGTGGATTGATTTGTTTTTCGACAAATTCACGCATTGTGCGGCGCAACTGCAAGTGTTCTTCGGTCAATCGCATGCAGTAAAAGTAGCGCGCTCGTTCAAGAAAAATCCGGATCCGGGCAAAAATGCGACAAGTTGAATGTTGTGCAGAAGATGTCAAATACTTGAAATCAGTGAGATGCGCAGGTGTCGCACCTAGTCGCATGCGCAGGGCGTCGTTGATTTTGCTTGCGTGACCAGAAATTTCTGTAACCATGCGCTCGGCTGATGCAAAGGTTCATTCGAAATATGCTGCTAGCAACTGTGGCGGCCACGACGGTCACCGCAAGCCCTGCGCGCGCCAACGCTGAGTCGCCCGCGCCGCTCACACGTATCGCCTCTGATGCCAACGGTGACATCGCACCGGCGGCCGTTGCAGCTCCCGTAACGTTGGCGGCATGGGCGCTGCGTGCGGCACGAGAGCAAGCGGCGGCGGCGGTGATCGTAACCTCCCGCGTCGAAGTATCGCTGTTTGATGAAAATCAAAAAGAAGCTGCGATCGTCTGGATTGGGCGTGATGGTTCGGTTGATGCAGCTACCGCCAAAGAGATCAACCGGCTGTTCAAGTGTCGACGCAGTGGCCGTACACGCAAAATCGATCAAGGTGCGTTGGCGCTGCTAGCCGACGTGGCCGCGCAGTTTCCTGGCAAGACGATTGAGTATGTTTCGGTGTATCGCGGCAACTCGGAAGAATCGCGGACGTCGCCGCATCGGCATGGCCGCGCAATCGACTTTCGAATTCGTGGCGTCAATCCGCGCGACATCCGCGACTATCTTTGGCGAACATTTCGTGGCGTTGGTATTGGCTGGTACCCGGAAGAGTCTTTTATTCACATGGACCATCGCCCTGGTGAAAAAGACATTTCGTGGACGTTCATTAAAGGTGAGAATCTTTACAACCCAGGTTGGGCTGCGGTTGCGCGTAGTAAAGACCGACCTGAGTCGGTGCGGCGCGCACCTGGGGTTTGAGCGATCCGCAGCGCCCGGTGCGCTGGGGTTGATCGCCAACGGTGGTTCCCGAATCATCTGGTCCAGTTGTAACTGCTAGTTCACGCTCGCCGTGGTCAAGCATCGCGCAAGCGGTACGCAGTGGCTTGTCGCTTGCACAACACCAGGCATGCGCAATGCCGGAATAACGTTGGCGGTGATCAGCACGGTAATTACGTTTTCATTTTCCGCCTCAGCGGATAGTGACGCGGCGGGACAAGCTCGGCTGTCAGCGAGCAATCCACCTGCCGCATCGGTGTGAGGCGCTGGCGTGCGCATTGGTGGATATGGTTTTCGCCGACCGCAGCCCGCCACCACTGCCGAATGGAACGTTTGCCGCATGAATGGTGTTGGGCTGTTCGTCGATTGCGTTATGCGTGGGCCGATCTTGGTCGAGGCGGGTCTTGGTTTGTATGCGCGTGATGATTTCTTGATGGCTGGGCAGCAGGGCGATCACCCGGTGGATCGGAAGTCGGCATTGGTCACAACCGCGGTGGGCTTGCGCAAGAATCTTTCCCGTTGGCTCACCGCGTACCTGCAAGTCGGCGGCGGCGTTGAACTCACCAAAGTATCGGTGCCTTATGGCAGCAACGGTTTGAAGATCAGCGACGCGCAAGTTCTACCGGCGGCGTTTATTGGTACAGGTGGCGACATTCGCCTAGGTGCGCACATTAGAATCGGTGCCAACATTCGATTTCATGCCATGGGTAATTTTGATTATGACGCCGCGAAGTTGCAGATGCAGGGCAACTGGCCAACGCCGCCACCGGCGGAGGTGGTGTTTGCTGCATCGCCGGATCTCGCGGCCCAAGCGCAGTTTTATGTACGTCACGATCTCTAAGGCAGTGCAGGTGCGTCGGCCGAATGAAGCTCGTTATTTATGACGCAGCGGTGCTAGCGTCAGCATATGTTGCACATCGCCAACAGCACTCGATGGGACTTCGAATACGTTGTCGCGATAGCCGGGTAATTGTACGGTAACGTTGAGCGTGCGTTTGCCCTGCTTGGTCGGCCTTGTCCAAGTCAGCGGGGATGCGCCAACGCGTATATTGTCGACGAAAACTGTCGCACCGGGCGGCACCGTCGTTACGTGCAAGATGAGCGCGGTTGGAATCGGCGGCGCAGCATCGGGGCTGGGGGAGGCTTGGGTGGCATCTTGTGGAGCGAGGTCAACCGTTACGTCATTGCTCGGCCGCAAGGCTAGTGCAGGCGCTGCCGTGGGGCGACTGTTGCGATAGAATGCGTAGCCAACGACGGCAAACGCTAATGTGGTGCCGATCAGAATGAATTTGCCAATGGGTAGCTGTGGTTTGGGAAGCTTTGCAGTTTCGGCACCGGATTTTTTGGGTTCAAGCCAGATATCGCTATCCGAAGGAATCTCCGCCGGCTTGGGTTGAGGCTTCGGTGCAGTCGCTGCGTGGTGCACGCCCGCCGCGATGATGCGATCGATTGCGTCGATCAGTGCGCTGCAATTGGGCGGCCGTTGCTCCGGTAGTTTCGCTAATAGCCGGGCTGTCAGATTCGCCACCGCTGGGGTGGTGCCTGGCACTACGGTTACGAGGAGGGGCGGTGGTTCTGAAATATGGGCAACGATGAGATCGCCCGCGCCTTCGCCAAGAAAAACCAAGCGGCCACTAATTAACTCGAAGAGGATACAACCCAATGCATAGATGTCGGAGCGCACGTCTACTTTGACGCCGCGGCATTGCTCGGGCGACATATAGGACGGGGTGCCCAGTAGCGTACCGGTTTGGGTCAAGGCGGGGGCTGGCGTTCGCTCATCGGGCAATGCTAATTTGGCTATGCCAAAATCCAACAATTTGATGCGTTCACCCTCGGGCATGTCGGGGTCGATGCACAGAAATACGTTGTCGGGCTTGAGGTCGCGATGCACAATGCCGATCGCGTGAGCCGCGGCCAGGGCGCTAGCAAGCTGTCGAATAATCCCCAGCGCGCGCTGTTCGCTTAGTGGACTATTTTCGATCCGGTTCGAGAGGGGTTCGCCACGCAAAAGTTCCATGGCAATGAACGCGAGGCCATCCGCGGTGCGTCCGAAGTCGAAAATTTTGACGATACCCGGATGGTCGATGGCCGACGTAGCTTTGGCTTCGTTGAAGAAGCGCTGCAGCGCTTCTTCGTCGCCGCTATATTTTTGCCGCAAGATCTTGAGTGCAACGAACCGGCGAAGTTCTTCATGTTGGCCGCGATACACCGTGCCCATGCCGCCATGGCCAATTCGCTCAACCAACCGATAGTTACCGATGACCGAACCGACGCGGGATTCTTCGGCTTCGACCGCGGCCGCATGGCTACTCACGGGTGCAACTGGCGCCTGCTCGCCGGTGGGCGCTGGCGATATGGTGGGGTCCGAAGCGCTAATCAGCTGACTCTGCCACAAAACCTAGCTGCCTTGCCAATTTACAATCCAGCGCTGTGGTTATGTGGAGCTCGATGGATCGAAGTGCAGCCCGAATCCAGGATCCCACCGGGTCACAAGGTCCGGTTGGCGTACGCGGTGCCAGGCGAAGCCTGAGAGTAACGCGGTGGCGCTGGTCGCGGCAGGTGTTTGGGCTAGCCCGGCGGCAAAGGCAAGTTGACCCAGTAATGTGGCGGCGTTGTAGCGCTTTTGCAAGAGGTCAAAAGGTACCGAACCATGCAGTTTGGCGAGCTTAGGTTGGGTGCCATGTTCATCGCTGCGCGCTTCTAACAGCAGCAGATGATGGCGGTACTGCGGTGGCTGGTGACCGAGTAAACGATAGAGGGCCACTTGAGTCGCCGTGCTCGCCGCAATGTCGCGACCCCGCACTACGCGGGTTACCCCCGCCGCGATATCGTCGGCTACCACCGCGAGTTGGTAAGCGATCACGCCGTCACGGCGACGCACGATCGGATCTCCCATCGCGATAGCTGGTGTTTGCGACAGATCGAGTCCGCTTTCGTCGATGCAAGTTACCAGCGTGTCGTCGAGTCGGACCCGCACCACAGCGGGACAGGTCCGCCAGCCGGCTATGGTTAGGCTGTGGTTGCGGCAACGATTATCGTAGGCCCATCCACCATCGGGTGCGCGCCGCCCGCCGTGTAGATCGGTGCGCGAACATGTGCAGGCATAAAGCCGGCCGAGGCCGGCAAGCTGGTCGATTGTGGCTTCATGATTTGTCCGGTTTTCGGACTGCGTGATGGTTTCGTCCCAGGTCAGCCCAAGCCATGCCAACGACTCGATCATCTGGGTGCTCCAAAGGGTTTTGCACCGGGTGTGATCTAGATTTTCGAGACGTAACAAAGCCCGGCCGCCGAGGGTTCTAACATCTAGCCAAACCAGCAATGCCGATAGTAATGTACCGGGGTGGGCTTGGCCGGTGGTCGACGGCGCGAAGCGACTAACAATGGAATATTGGGCACCAGCCACGGGGCTCGACGGTATCCGGTGCGGACGCGGGTTGCAACGTGCTACCAGACGCGGGCGCGAACTTGCAGACTAACGCCGGTGGCTGCACTCTGTTCGAGGGCGGTGAGCCCGTGAATCACTGCGATCGCCACACCAAACCGTTGCGCCGGGCCAACCATCATGCCGGCTTCGCCTGCCAGCGTGGCACCTAAGCTCGCTGCGTCGCGCATGCCAACACGCAGCTCGCAGCCGAGTTGAGTTCCGACAAAAGGATGCCACGCGCTTTGCCGTTGCGCTTCCGTGAACTGCCAGCGGACGCCACCGGCAAGCGACCAGGCGTTGGCGGTGCGGTCCATGGTGTCGCTGCCGCCGGTGCTGGCGAATCCACTGCGAATATCCAGCGCGAGATGCTTGGACACAGCGACGTTTGCGACCACGGCCGCGCCGGCGCCCAAGCGGGTGCGTGCAGTTGCATCGAAGTGGGCGCCAAATCCTGCGGCGAGGCCAACCGTCCACGCGCCGGGACCGACGATGACGTGTGGTTGTCGCGCTAACGGATCTTCGATCGTTTGAGAGGAATCAAGGGCCTGACTTTTTCGCAGGAATCGATCGGGCACCAGATTTTTGTGCTTGTTGTCGATGATCACGGTTGGGCTGCCGGCCTCTGGTTGATCTTCGGCGAAGTCAACCGACACCGTTTTGCCAGGGCCTTGGCTGGTTGGAGCGGGAATATAGTGCTCCACCATCACCACGCCGCGCTGCGATTTTGCGACGACGAATTCGCGAGTGAGGTTGGCGATCTTCGATTGCGGCTCGCCACTAAAGACGGCGCTGTAGGTGCCTGCGGGTAGCCATAAACTAACGGGGCTGCGCAGGTCGGTGTCGGCCCACCCAGCAAGCGCGATGCGCTCACCGCTAACATTACTGGTGAGGGTGATCTCCGACCACGGCGACGCTTGCAGGCGGTGCGCTACCCGCCGATACATCGCGTCGAGTTGGTCGGCATGCGTGGTTGCGAAGATTGGAGGTACGGCACCCTCGGCAACAAAACATGCGCTCAAAAAATAGTGGGCCAGCGCAAGGTTGGGCAAATCGGTTGCGTGTGCGTAAATGAAACCTAAGGTGCATTTTTCATCGGCTGATTGCACCGCACCCACGGTTCGCAATTGCGCACCCAACGCGACGGCTTGTGGCCCGGTGAGATTTTGCAAACGTGGATCATCGGGGCCGATAGGTTGCGCTGATGCGGGGCCGGTGGTTAACGATAGAAGGACGGCGCTCGTTGCTGCCAGTGTTGATGCGACCCGGCGCGGTCCGGTTGTCGTGCGTCGCCCCACGGATGGCTGGCTCATGATAAGAAGATGACACACCCTCAATGGTGGCATTGCATGGAAAATGAACTTCAATCGAGCCACGTGCTACGCATCATTAATCGCTATCTAATTGAAGTGGTTGAGTATTTTGGGCTTTGCCCATGGGCGAGGGCGGCTCGTGAAAATGCCGAAATTGCGATTGAGGTGGTGCTGGGCACGACCCCGACCAAACAGCGTGGGCAGTATGGCGACGAAGGCTTGGCTGCTGCGGTGGAACAACGTGCGTTGGCCGCTGCGGCCCAACTGCTAACGCGACCTGGCATCAAGCTTGCGATTGTGGTTGTGGTTGATCCGCAGTGCGACCGTATCGCGTTGCGCGAACTGCGCACCAAAGCTAGCGCTGCAATGCCTTCGGCTGGTGTTGCGGATTTTCATCCCGATGCCGACGCTGACTTTGGGACGCCAGCGCGGTTAGTTAGTTTTTTGCGTCGCGCACCCGATCCGTTTCTGCAATTCGTGCCGTTTGCAATTCTCGATGCGGTGCGTGGCGGCGTGCAAACGGTTGATCGCGCGGCACAACTTGCGTTGCTTGCAACCAAGGGTGCGGGCTGTCCGGTAGCGTTACCGCGTGAGGATATCGGCGATGTTATTGCGGCGCGTAATCATGCGCGGCTGGCACCTGATCGCGGCGCCGAAATGCTCGCTGTCCTCGAAGATATTGAAGCCGACCGCAAACGTAGCTACCGCATGGTGGGCCTGCTCGTCGAGTAAGCTACTTGAATTAGGCTAAAATGAACAGCGACGGCCACCATGCCCGTCACGTACCAGAAATGTAAAAAAAATCCGCAGCAATCGTGGTGGCCATCGCGCGGCATCGAAAGCTGGCGACGTGTCGGCGGCCGAACGGCCGGGTCGCTTTGGAGTGTTCACCGACCGGTGACGTTGATGACTAGATGCATCGTTGACAGCCCGATCGAGGGCAAGGTCACTGGGGAGGTGTAGGTGCAGGCTGGCGCACGCAAGTAGCCCGGTTTGGTTTCGCCGCCCGCGTTGGAACCTATGTAAAACGAGTTACCGACGGCTTGGCCGTTGGGCAGCGCGATTTCAACCACCAGCGTACCACCCGCGGGCACGACGCCAGTGATGTCGACATCTTTGGTGGTTGGCGCGGCGGCGTTATCGATCATGATGTTCAGCGCGTTGATGGGGGTCAACTGCGCTGTGTTCAATGTTGTGCCGCCGAGCGCACCACTGTAACTATAAAGTTTGACTTGGGCGGCTTGGGCGGCCGCGCCCATGCCGGCGGTGGCGTTCTCAATACCAAAGGTAACCTTGGTTATATTGAATGCGTTGGTGATGCCGTCATCGCTGAGCTTGTAGGCGCGGTAATAGCTGTTCTCGGCGGTCCCGGTGGTTGTGCCGCATGCGCTCGAGTTATCAGCGGTCACGGTATCGAGCGTCGTCTGCTTTAATGTTCGGTCCAGCGGTGCAGCGTCGACACTGGCGTCGAGCATGGCTGCGTCAATGCGAGCGTCGGTCGTTGAACTATCGAGGCGGGCGTCGCTTCGGCCGTTGGCGTCAGGCTCGGCGGGTGATGCGGTGGCGCAAGCGTTTGCAGTTGCAGCAGTTGCTGCAAACAACGGCAGTACCAAGAAGCCAAAGCGCGACATGCTCATGGGCTCATGTTGCCTAGCCGCCCGTCGAGAAACAAGCTTGAAATGCAAAAAGGCCCGTGACGGCCTTGGTGTTGTTACCTCGTGGGCATGCGCCCGCTACCAACTGGTTAGACTGCCATGCGAAAGTGTTCAGCTTCGACGGTGAATGCTGGACGGGTTGCTAAGCGAGCGTTGGCTGCACGTAAATCTTCGATGGTATCAATTTCGGTGGCGTACTTGGTGCCAATATCTACGCCAACCAGCGAGACGCCTTCATCGATTACTTGTTGAAACGCCGATTCGTAATATTCGTTGACCAGGCCCATGCCGTGGATGCGCTCATTGAGCGCAGCGTACAACTTGCGTGAGGTGGTCGCCGAGAACCATTCAATACCAACCGATTCGCCCATCGCGCCGCGGACTGGCACTTGTTTGCTGATCGCCACGATGCGGTCGTTGGCGTCAGCGACAACCTTCATTTCTTCAAGGCCAAGGTCACCAACCGAGCGCACCGCGAGACAATCGGGGCCCTGTTCAATTAACGTTTCAACCACCGACACATCGAACACCACATCGCCGTCGAGCAGGACAAAGCCCTCATCGCCGACAGCTTCTTGGGTCAACAACAGCGAGTAGCCATTGTTGGTTGAACGGAAATCAGGGTTGGATACGAAGGTGACATCGAGCGTGGGAAACCATCGGGCCACAGCTTCACGTACCATGTGTTCCAGGTAGCCAGTGCCAATGACAAACTGGTCGAAGCCGCAGCGCAACAGATTGGTGATCGTGCGGCGCAAGATTGGAACGCCGCCAACCGACAACAACGTTTTCGGGGTGTCGTCTGAATAGGGGCGCAAACGAGTGGCACAACCAGCGGCTAAGATAACTGCCTTCATGGCAGCTGTCGTATGCAATCGGCGTGCGCAACACGTTGTGGCACCGCGGTCAGTAAAATCAACAGGTTAGGTCAAGTGTTCAGTGTCAGTTCTCTGACACCAGTGGCTGCTGTCGCCATCGATCTGACAGCTTCCTGGCACTTCATTGTCACCACCTTCTGCCAGTCCTGACATCTGGTGCTAATCGCCAAACGGTGCAAGGGTGGAGGGGTGTCACTTGACGCGTTGATTATTGCGACGAGTCCGGCCGCGAAAACTTCCGTGGCTGGGATCTCGTTGTTGGAGCGCGCCATTCGTAGCGCGCGGCGGGTTGGGGCAGTGCGTGTCGTTGTCGTCGAAAAATCCGGGGCTCCGCAACTGCGAGAGTTGGCGGGTGCCGCCCAAGTACTGGTAATTCGCGCTGATCAAATGGTGCATCCGCCATTGCTGCAACCGATGTTGGCGCTGCTCGACGCAGGTACGAATGATGCTGTCATTGCCGTAGCACCGGCCGCCCCGGTGGCGACCGATGTTGCGCCTGGTGACTACGCGGGCGCATTGGTGGTGCGCGGTGATGATGTTGCTCGCGTCCTTCAGCAATTCTCGGACGGCCGCGATGATGTTGCGGTAGCTCAAACCTTGCGGGCCGCAGGCGCGGGCCTCGCTCCCCACGGTGAGATTGCACGGCATCCTGTCGCCACCCCGGCCGACCGTGCCGCGGCGCATCGGTTGCTGTACCGGATCCTGGTCAAGCCGCAAGACAACGTCATCACCAAGTATTTATATCGGCCGATTTCATTTCCGCTCACGGTGATGTTTTCGAAAACGCCAATTACGCCCAATCAAATTTCGTACATCACAGCGGTGTTGGTAACCATCGGTTGTTACTTGAGCGCACAGGCCTCGATGAATGCTGCAATCGCTGGCACGGCGGTCATTTTGGCTGCGTCGTATGTAGATTGTTGCGACGGTGAAATCGCCCGGCTCAAGCTGTTGTCGTCGCGCTGGGGCGCGTGGCTCGACACTATTATCGACGAGTTTTCATCGGTTGGCTATATGATCGCCATTGGCTGGCATTGCCATCAATATTTCGGGCCCGATTTTTTTGGCCAAGGTTTGCGGGTGGCCGGGCTGGACCTGTGGACCGTCGCGATCATGGTGAGCACGGTGACGTATTTGGTGTCGATCTACTGTGTATATTTCAACATCATCGTCGTGGTGGGGTCGGCCAACAGTCAGGATTACGTTGGTGAGTTTGAGGTTATGCCCGGTGCTGGCGTGGATGAAGTGCGGCTGCAGCCGGCAGCGACGCAAGCGATTGCAGCAGATCATCTGCCGGCGCCGATTAAGTTTTTGGCAACGTACTTACCTTACATTATTCGTCGCGACTTTATTTGCTGGGCCGCTTTGGGCTTAGCGGTTGCCCATCTCACCCATGTTGCGTTTGCCGCATTGGTGATCGGTGGTGCGGTGACTGCCGTGATCGTGCTGCGCGATCACATCAAGCTGCGCTTGCAACTCGGGCGCATTCGCGTGCAAGGCAAAAAGTTGATCCGTGAGGGTTAGCGTTTTCTTCAGGTCGGCATCAAAAAAGTTTCGGTGCAAAGTGCACACGGCGCGCGGCGGAAAAATAGTTGAACTGTCGCCGGTGTAGCCCCGCATCGCACCCAATAAAAAACGCCGAGTACGGCGGAGCTGCGCGGATTGGCAGGCGAAAAAGTGCGGAGTTTTCGGTGCGCTGCGGCTGTCCCGGCGGGCTTTGCAGGTACTCTGAGCGGCACACATGGTTCGTCGCCAACTCGACTTTTTTGCTCGATTCATAACGTTTGCGGCGTTGTGTGCTGCAACGCTGGCTGCCAGTGCTTGCGGTGTGCCTACTACCGAATTTTTTGGGCAATTACCGCAACGCACCGAGGCTGGACATTTTCGCTATTGTAATAGCGGTGAGCCCGAGTCGCTCGACCCGGCGCTGGTGTCGACAACCGTGTCGGTCAAAGTTGTCTATTCGATGTTCGATGGCTTAACCGTGTTTGATTATGATGGGCTGCCAACGCCGAGCCTTGCCACTCACTGGGAAATCTCCGACGACCTGCGCACGTTCACGTTTCATCTGCGAGCTAATGCCAAGTGGTCTAACGGGCGCGCGGTGGATGCCTACGATATTGGCTACCAAGTGCTGCGCATCCTGGCGCTGGTCACGGCTTCACCGAGCGGCGACAATCTGTTGCCGGTCAAAAATGCGATCAACTTGTTGGCGAATCGGGTGTTTGTATTGCAGCAAGATGCGGCGCCATATCGACGAGGCGACGTGGTTGAGTTGGTTCGCGTCGATGGCAAAAAGCCCGATCAAATTGAAACACCTGACGTGAATGAGCGAGAGGTGCGCACAGCGTTGGCACTGCGCGATCTCGGTGCTGCAAGTACGGCGGCGTTTGGCCGAGTGCCGGTTGGTGAGCGGGTGAGTATCATTGGTTCAACCGGCGAGCGCGCGCTGTGGCGATCGCCCGACGGCAAGGTTTGGCGTTACGTGTATTGGGCCAAAAATGAAGGCTTGTTTGGCTGGGTGCTCGACCAAGAATTGGGGCCGATGCCTGCAGCAACGGCGGCTATGCATTTTGAGGTTCGACGCAGCGCTCGGAAGGATACGCCCGGCGCCGGCGGCACGGCAGAAGAATTGGCCGCCGATGCCAAAGCGGAGCGGGTGGTGGTCAAGGTGCCAAGCGCAGCGTTGTTACGCTCGCTCGATGCGGTGGGCGTTACGATTCCCGATGCGCACACCATTGTGTTTGAAACTGCGGATCCTGCGCCGGGGTTTATTTCGCTTTCAAACAATCGCGCCTTGCGACCAACTCCAGTCGAAGCGGTGTCGCGTAGTCCGCGGCACTGGGCCGAGCCTGGCCGTATTGTAACGTCTGGCCCCATGCAGCTTGAGTCGTGGCGGCATCGCGACAAAGTTGAGCTGGTGCGTTCGCCAACCTACTGGAATGGCGCCGAGGTCACCACCGACCGGATTTCGGTGTATGCGCTTGATGACCAAGCTGCATCGACAAACTATTATTTTTACGGCGGCTGTGATGCCGTCGCATCGAATACGCCACCGTCGACGTTTTTGCCGGCGCTCAACGGTGAGACGACGGGCAAAGCGTTTCGTGACTATTTTGTGCGGCCGTACATCGGCGTGTATTTTGCTTGGGTCAATACCAAGGTGCTTAGCAATCGCCATTTGCGGCGGGCGTTGGCGTATGCGGTGGATCGTCGACCCATTCCCAAATTTACTCACGGCAATGAGTTTCCGTCGGCGCAGCTGTCACCGGGCGCGCCGATTGCGACGATGAGCGAGCAAGATCTCACGCTGTGTGGCGTCACCCGTGCCACGCCGGGGGTGGCGATGATTATGGAGGCTGGCAAGTTGTGCTACGTGCCGCCACCTGGTCTCGATTATGATTTGGACAAAGCCAAAGCGGAGTTGGCACTCGCGAAACAAGAAATGGGCGCGGCGTTTCCGGCCACAATCGACTATCGATACAACGCCGGTTCGGAGGCGCATAAGCAAATCGCTGAATATCTGCAACAAAGCTGGGCCGCGTTGGGGCTCAAGGTGGAGCTTAGTTCTCAAGAATGGAAATCGTTTGTCACCGATACCCGCGACGGTAAATATCAGATCGCACGGTTCGGCAATATCGGTAGTTCGGTTGATACCGAAACCGAATTTTTGCCGCTGTTTACCTGTGACTCAACCGATAACCGCGGCAAATACTGCAATCCTGATTATGATCGCTTGTTAGCTGAAGCGCGGCCGCTGCGTGACCGAGTTGCGCGCAACGCTAAATTGCGTGAAGCCGAATCCGTGATGATTGAAGATGCACCAGTGATTCCCATCTATGTTTACACGCAAAAACAATTGCAAAAACCGTACGTGCGCAACCTCGCCATCAATGCAGTTGACCAACCACCGTTGCATCTAGTTTGGATCGATACGGCGTGGCGGCCAGGGCAACCGGTGCCACCGCCGCCGGGTTTTTCAAATCCGCCCGTGCCGATGCCCGCCCGGGGAACTTTGCCGGGGCGAGGCCAACCATGATTCGGCTGATCACGTCACGCTTGCTTGCCGGCGTGGTGGTGGTGTTTGCGGTCGCGACCATCTGCTTTTTTTTGTTGCGGCAAGCGCCGGGTGGACCGTTTGATACCGAAGCGCGACAATCGCTAGTGGTGAAGCGTGCGCTTGAAGAGCGCTATCATTTGAATGATTCGTTGCTGACGCAATATGTGGCGTACGTGAAAGGGCTGGCCGTCGGCGATTTAGGCTATTCGATCAAACAAGAACGCACGGTGAACAATATTATTGCCGAGCATTTTCCGCGCAGTGCTGCGGTGGGGCTGTTGGGCTTGGTGATGGCGTTAGGTCTGGGGCTCATGCTAGGCGTGGCGGCGGCGTGGCGCCGCAACACCTGGGTTGACTATATATCGATGACGATTGCGTTGTTGGGCGTATCGTTATCGTCGTTTGTGATCGGCCCGATGCTTATTGCGCTGTTGTCGATCAAACTTGGATGGTTGCCGCCGACGCGGCTCGATCAGCTCAGCTCGTACATTCTGCCGGCGCTGTCGTTGGGGTTGGTGTATATGGGCACGGTGGCACGGTTGGCGCGCGGTGGCTTGTTAGAGGTGCTCAATCAAGACTTCATTCGCACAGCGCGGGCCAAAGGCTTGTCGGAGCGGCGCGTGGTGCTCAAACATGCGCTGCGGCTCGGCGTGTTGCCGGTGGTGACCTACATCGGTCCCGCCGCTGCCGGCTTGGTTAGTGGGTCATTCGTCGTCGAGAAAATTTTTCAGATTCCCGGGCTAGGCATGTTTTTTGTCAACAGCATCGCCGACCGCGACTATAATGTGATCATTGGTGTGTTCGTGTTCTACGTATCGTTGTTGGTGATTTTGAAT
>JAGPDK010000007.1 GCA_018057605.1 Kofleriaceae bacterium
GCGACAACAAGAGCTCGATACCAAGTGTAAGGCCTCAAGCTGGCATCAATGTCGGTCGCAAAATAGATGGTCGCGCTGCAAAGTGCACCCTTGAAAGCCACTTCAACAGTCTTCTCATCGTATCCATGACCAAGCCCCTCACGCTTATCGAGTGCCAGCTTCTCCCTCGCTGGAATATCGTAAAGCACGCCGTAGACGATGTGGCTGGCATTATTGGTTTGAGTCACGTCACACTTTGCCGATCCGTCATTGCTGCGCTTGTGCCACTTGAGTTCGTAGCTGCGTAACTCGGCCATGCCAAGCGAAGTTGCTGAAGGGCATCGCGCGTTGAGGCGCCGCGTAAGCATGTTCGAGCCATAAGCGAAAAGGATAATATTTCCTGTTGAGGCAAACATAGCCATCACAAGTTTCTCACGGTTTTGAGTCCGCAGGTAAAACAAACCCCGGTCGGGACAGGCAGGTCGGGACAGGCAGGTGGTTGCCAGGTTGCCCGCGCAAAGTGCCGGACAACCGCGCAAGATCCTACGCAGCGCGATGCACCTAACTGCGCGAAAAGATACGCATTGAAGCAGCACTGGTCCAACCAATTGGCACAATAAACAATTGTCAGCGCATTGTTTCAATTAGTTACGCGGTGCATCACAACGGGTTTCGACCGGGCCAGGCTGGGCACGATTGATGCTTAGCCTTTACGCAATGCCTCACACGGGAACCGGCTGCGAGATCTCTATTGTCATGCCTTTTGCGGATGACGAAGAGGTCATTGGCGCTGCGGCCCGCAAAATCGCCGATGCCATTCGCGCATTGGGCCTACGCTTTGAGCTACTCGCAATTGACGAAGACTCGGGCGACAATTCGCACGCGGTGTTGGCGTTGGTGCGCGCCGAAGTCCCCGAGCTACGCGTGATTCATGCGCCAGCGCGTGGCAAAGGCGTTGATACTGGCGCAAGTCGCGCAGTTGGCCGCACCTTAGTTGTGCTTACGCCAACCGCTGCAATGATGATTGATGGCATCGTTGCTGCGGTCATGCGCGTGCGCGAAGGCCACTCGGAAGCTGAAGTTGCGCTTGGCCGCTACACCATCGTTGAACGCCTGCGTGCCGCCGTTGCGCTACGTGGCGTAAAAGCGATTGGCGATGCGATGCACCGTCGGTTAGTCCACCGGTTGCAATTGGCTCGGCTCAATGTGGCTGTTGCAGGTGGCGGCGCCGGTGCACCACGCCGTGGCTTTAGCGCATTTGCACGCAGCGGCTTCCGTCGCTGGTAGGGCTAAATCCCGTCGCACGGTTGCGCTAACCATGCTCAGCCATCGGTGGTTTTGTCGACGACAACACGCGTTTGCCGACGTACCGTAGCATCACGCCAGAGTCCTAGGTTACCATCTCGCCGTGGCATATCGGTTCATCACATGGCTGCTACGCCTCGCCGCTCGAGTATTCTTTCGCCAAATCGAAGTCGTCGGGGACGAACACATCCCGGCCGATGCACCCGTGTTGTTTGTTGGCAATCACCCTAATTCGCTGATCGATCCCATTTTGATCATCACGAGCTGCCGGCGCAAAGTGCATTTCGCAGCCAAAGACACGTTGTTTTCAACCCGCATGATGCGCTTCATCTTAACGCGGCTCGGCGCGGTCCCCGTGGCCCGGAAAGACGACCATGGGGCACCGGCCCATGGTGGCAAAATCGACAACGACGCGGCGTTTACCGCCATGTTCGAGGTGCTGCAACGCAACGGTGCCATCGGAATTTTTCCCGAGGGTTTGTCGCATGATGAGTCACAGCTAGCACGGTTAAAAACGGGTGCCGCACGCATGGCGTTGGGCGGCGCCCAGCACACCCAACTACCCGTGCAAATCGTTCCGTGTGGGCTCACGTTTATTCATCCCAAACGTTTTCGCAGCCGCGTGCTGGTGCAATACGGCACCCCGATTATCGTCGACGATGCCTGGCGATCCAAACACGCTACCGATGAAAAAATCGCTGTGCGCGAGCTCACCGAAAGCATCGAAACCGCATTGCGCCGGCTCACCATCAACGCGCCTGATTGGGACACAGTGCGCGCGCTTGATGTCGTGCGGCGGTTGTATCAGCCCGACGAAATTTCAATCGAACAACGGGTCGAGTTAGCGCGCCGTTTCAATACCTATTTCGCCCAAGTCCAAGACCACCCGCGGGTCAGCGCAACCATGCAACGAGTTGCGGCGTATCAGCAGCGCCTTGATGAACTCGGCATTACCGATCGCGAGCTGGCCCACGATCTTTCCAAAATCGAAATCGGCGCGCGGGTAGCGAAGCATCTTAGCTTGATTGGCATCTGGCTACCGTTAACCGTGCCAGGCGCGCCGATGCATCTGCTAACCGTGATTTTTGCGCGCATGTTCGGCGCCAAGTTGACGCCGCGCAAAGACGTTATCGCCACCACCAAACTGCTGATCGGCATGGCCCTGGTCGGACTTTCGTATGCGGGCGTGGTCGGCTTGCTGGCGTGGCGCGGCAGTTGGCGATGGGCGTTGCTCGCTGGCATGCTGCTGCCTCTCTCGGGCTGGGCCACGTTGCGCGTGCTCGATCGTGTGCGCTTGGTGCGGCGCGGCCTCAGCACATTGCTGCGCCAATTGCGTTTTCGCCACGAAGTGCAAGCGTTGCGCAATGAACGCGCAGCGCTGGTTCACGAAGTTGTCGATGTCGTCACCAGCGTTACCCCGACCGGCGTTACCCCACTTTTTCCCAAACATGATCCACGGCGCGTCGATGATGAAGAACTGCATTCCGCCGCCCGCAGCAATGCCGATCTCGACGCTGAGTTCGATCGCGATGCCGCCAACACAAGCGACAGCGACGGTACCAACCAGGTCAAATCATGAGCATCACCGCGCGCCCGTTAGTAATCCTGCTGCACGGCTTGGCACGGCAGCATGGCTCCATGAGCAAGCTCGGCAGTTACCTGCATCGCGCTGGCTGGGACACCTGGGCCCGCACCTATCCGTCACGGCAACTGCCAATCGTCGAGGCTGCGGCCCACGTAGCCGACTGGATCGCCGAAGCCGCCGGTGATCGTCCGTTGTATGCGGTCACTCATTCCATGGGCGGCATCATCGCGCGACATTTGCATGATCGCCGATTGAATTGGCAACGCATCGTGATGTTGGCGCCGCCCAATAACGGCAGCTCCATCGCGTCGGCGATGCAAGACAATCCGCTGTACCGTTGGTTCTACGGTCCGGCCGGCCGTGATTTGGCCAACCCAGCAGCGTGGCCCGCTCCGCCAGCGCCGTTTGCCGTCATTGCCGGCACTCGGCAATTTGCGCTCACCAATCCAACCAGCTGGACGCTCGGTCGCCGCTTTGCGTCCGGGGGCCGGACAGGTCAACCCGAACCATCGGATGGCACCGTGGCGGTGCGCGAAACCAAACTCGCTGGGATGGCAGCCTTTGCCGAAGTCGACGCCCCGCACACCTGGATCATGAACGACCCACGCGTGCAAAGCATGGTCGAGGTGTTTCTGCGCACCGGTAATTGGCAGTAAGAAGCAACGACCAAACGGCCAGGTAAACGGGCGGCTCACAGCGGCTCAGGAAAGAGCTACGAGGAGCCTGAACAGAAACGGCGTTATCAAACCTGATGCTGTTATGCAGTGCCCACCGTACATTGCTGCACGAAGGCGGCTGCCGGCCAATTTGGAGCGACCAGCGAACGCTGGGCGCGGGGACGAAGCGAACGGTGATCATGGTTAGAACTTTTTCGACCACCGCAACCGCCGCATCGACGCGCAACCGGATCGCGCAACGCCGAAAAACGTTGGCGCGCAACGTGGCCTCGCAGCATTGCACCATGCTCACGCGGAGCGCGCCATCACGCCTACCAACAACACCTCGCAATGGCCCGCCAAGCCAATCGACTATGCGAGGTGCATCGACTATTTGGTCTGACGTGCGGTGGACGCATCCCTTTAACAATAATTCGAAGCGCAAAATTCGCGCTGGCGCGGCCCTCGACATATCCTCGGCGCGCATGTCTTCCTTGATTTCGTCGTTGCCTGCTGTTCCTACTTCGGCCCGCGTAGTTGTCATTGGCGGCGGCGTCATTGGTTGTTCGGTTGCCTATCACCTTGCGCACATGGGCTGCAAAGATGTGGTGTTGCTCGAACGCGACAAGTTAACGTCAGGCACGACCTGGCACGCCGCCGGTTTGATGGTGTGTTTTGGTTCAACCTCGGAAACCTCGACGGAGATGCGCAAATATACGCGCGATCTTTACCGCCGGCTCGAAGCCGAAACCGGCCAATCAACTGGCTTCAAGCCGGTCGGCTTTATCGAAGTCGCTAGCGATAAAGATCGCCTTGAAGAATACCGACGAGTCTCGGCGTTTAACCGCTTTTGCGGCATCGATGTGCAAGAAATCTCGCCGCGTGAAGTCAAAGAACTATTTCCGCTAGCCAACGTGGAGGATCTACACGCTGGGTTCTATGTCAAAGACGACGGTCGCGCCGATCCGATTGGCTGCACCATGGCCATGGCCAAAGGCGCACGGCAACAAGGCGTCAAAATTATCGAAGGCGTCGAAGTGCTCGGCGTTGACACCAAACGCGGCATGGGCGGCCAAACCTATGCGTCCGGGGTCCGGACAACTTCGGGCACGATTGCCTGTGAAACCGTGGTCAATTGTGCCGGCATGTGGGCGCGCCAGCTCGGCGCAGCCTCGGGCATTAACATTCCGTTGCAGGCGGCTGAGCACTATTACCTCATCACCGAACGTATCCCCGAGATCCAGGCCAACTGGCCGGTGCTCGAGGATCCAGGTTCGTACGGCTACTTCCGCGAAGAAGTCGGCGGCCTGATGATTGGCATGTTTGAGCCAGTTTGCGCGCCGTGGAACATCGGCGGGATTCCGCGCGATTTTTCGTTCGGTGAAATTCCACCGGACTGGGACCGCATGACGCCGTATCTCGAAAAAGCCATGGCCCGCGTGCCGCGCTCGATCAGCGCCGGTGTCAAAAAGTTCTTTTGTGGGCCCGAGAGTTTCACGCCCGATTTGCAGCCGGTGGTTGGCGAAGCACCGGAGATCCGCAATTATTTCGTCGCCGCCGGACTTAATTCGATTGGCATTCTCACCGGCGGTGGCTTGGGCCGGGTCATGGCGCACTGGATTCTCACCGGCCAACCCGATGTCGACATCACCGGGTTCAACATCGATCGTTTGCAAACCTACCAAAGCAACCCCGAGTATCGACGGACCCGCACCGTTGAATCGCTAGGCATGGTCTACCAATGCCACTACCCCAATCGCTCTATGCAAACCGCACGCGGCGCCAAAGTTTCGCCGGTCCATGACCGGCTAATCGCCGCTGGCGCGTACTGCAAAGATGTTAGCGGCTGGGAGGGTGCCGACTGGTACGCCGTCGACGCTGCTGGCAACAGCACCACGCCGGCGCCAGGGCCGCTGACGTTTGGCCGCGCCAGCTGGTGGCAACACTGGGAAGCCGAACATCGCGCGTGCCGTGAAGGCGTAATCTTGATGGACATGTCGTTCATGTCGAAGTTCGCAGTGCAAGGCCGCGATGCCGGCCGCTTGCTCAACTTCATCTCCGGCAATAACGTCGACGGCGCGCCCGGCATGATCACCTACACCCAATGGCTCAACGCCGGCGGTACGCTGGAAGCAGATCTGACCGTGACCAAACTCGACGACGATCGATATTTCGTCGTCGGTTCAGACACCGTACACCGCCATATCGAAACTCATATGAAGCGCAACTTTGGCGAAGCCCACGCCTTTGTCACCGACCAAACGTCGGCATATGCCCAACTCAACGTGCAAGGCCCGCGCTCGCGTGAGCTGCTGCAAGCCATCACCTCCGCCGATGTAAGCAACGCAGCATTTCCATTTCGCACCGCGCGCGAAATCGATATCGGTTTCGCCCGGGTGCTGTGCATTCGCATCACGTATCTCGGCGAGCTCGGCTACGAACTTTACATTCCCGCCGAACAGGCGACCCATGTGTATCAACGCATCATCACCGCTGGCCAATCGATCGGGCTACGCCACGCCGGGCTTAAAGCCTTGGCTAGTCTGCGCATGGAAAAAGCCTACCGCGATTATGGTCACGATATCGACAACACGGATTCAGTCCTCGAAGTGGGCCTCGGCTTCGCGGTCGATCTCAAAAAGCCTGGTGGCTTCCTCGGCAAAGATGCCGTAGTCGCGCAAAAAGCCGCCGGGCCGCTGCGCAAACGCCTGGTGCAAGTGCTGGTGCAAGATCCTGAACCGTTGTTGTTCCATGCCGAAGTCATTCGGCGTGACGGCCAAGCGCTCGGCTACATTCGCGCGGCATCGTACGGCCACACCCTGGGCGGTGCGGTCGGCTTAGCGATGTTGCAGGCCGACACACCGATCACTCCAGCGTTTCTTGAATCCGGCAGTTGGGACATTGAAATCGCCGATCGACGCTACCCAATGGTGGCCTCGCTGCGGCCACTTTATGACGCCGAAAACCAACGCATCAAGATGTAACGACGCCACATTAGGCGATGCCAACTGACGGAATTTCGCCACGTTAGCAAGCTTTTGTCACATCTGCGTCACCCAATTGCAACCGATCGCATGTTACCCAATGCCTATGTTCGGACGCTTTTTGCCCAAAGAAACCAGCTTTTTCGACTTCTTCGAACAACATGCTGCACTTACCGTTGAAGGCACCAAAGAGTTTCTTTCGCTGGTAACTACGGGTGCCAACATCGAAGCCAAGTGTCGCCGAGTTTCGGACATCGAACACGAAACCGATGTCATTACCCATCGCTGCGTCGAAGCTCTGCACAAAACATTTATCACGCCCATCGATCGCGATTCGATTCATCGTTTGATCACCAAAATGGACGACATCATGGATTACGTCGAAGCGGCCGCCGAACGCGTCGTGATGTACGAGCTAACCGCAATGACCAACGACGTCCGCGATCTCGCCGACGTGTTGCACCGCTCGACGATTGACGTCGAAAAGGCCGTGCGTTGCCTGCGCAACCTCAAAGATCCGCAGCAAATTCTAAAATTGTGCATCGATGTCAACCGGCTGGAAAACGAGGCCGATGCAATTTTGCGACGCTCGGTGGCGCGCCTGTTCAAGGAAGAAAAAGATCCAATCATGGTGATCAAGTGGAAGGAGATTTACGAAAATCTCGAAAACGCTACCGATCGATGCGAGGACGTAGCGAACATTATTGAAGGCGTAATTCTCGAGAACGCGTAACCCTCGCCATGCAGACTATAGTTGTTGTAACGATTGTCGCCGCTCTCGCGTTCGATATCATTAACGGTTTTCACGACGCCGCAAATTCGATTGCCACCGTGGTGTCAACCCGCGTACTCACGCCGCGCCAGGCCGTGGTTTGGGCTGCCACGTTCAACTTTGTGGCCCTATTTATTTTCGGTGAAGGCGTTGCCAACGCCATTTCTAAGATCGTCAATGTCAACGCGGCCGACCCCGCGTTTGTATATGTCATTGCGGCTGGGCTCGCCGGGGCGATTGTGTGGAACCTGCTGACGTGGTGGTTGGGTCTACCATCATCGTCGTCGCACGCGTTGGTTGGCGGCATCGGTGGCGCCGGGGTTGCCTACGGTGGGCTGGCGGTGCTCAATCATGACAACGTGCTGCGCATTGCCAAGTTTATTGTCATCGCACCGGTCATCGGTTTTGTCGGTGGTTCATTTTTAGTGTTTGTTGTGTATTGGGTGGTGCGCAAGATGCGGCCGCAAAAAGTCGATAAGGCATTCCGTTTAGGCCAACTGGTTTCGGCGGCAGCGTATTCGATTGGCCACGGCGGCAACGATGCGCAAAAAACCATGGGCGTGATCGTAATCGTATTAGTTGCCGGTGGCTATCTCGGCCCAGAGTTCGCAGGCAAACATCCGCCGTCGTTTCCATACTGGATTGTGTTGTCGTCGTACGGCGCGATGGCGTTTGGTACAGCCATCGGCGGCTGGCGCATCGTCAAAACCATGGGCATGGGGCTTACGCATCTAAAACCCATCGGTGGTTTTTGCGCTGAACTCGCTGGCGCAATTACGCTGTTCATAGCGTCGGCCCTCAAGGTGCCTGTATCAACGACGCACACCATCACTGGCGCGATCATTGGCGTTGGCAGCACCACCAACGCGCGAGGCATTCGCTGGGGCCTTGCTAGCCGCATTGTGTGGGCCTGGATCCTCACCATCCCCATGGCTGCCAGCGTCGGCGCCGGCTCATGCTTGTTGGTCAAATGGTGGCATCCGTGGACCAACTCCGTTGCAGCGGTTTCGGCACCGGCTCCAGCACCGGCGATCAATCCCGCACCTTTGCCTGGCCCCGCACAGATGCCTGGGCCGACGCCACCGTAGCACGACGTGGCCGCCAGCCGGCAGGCGGCCGCCGCTGTCACTTGTCGTCTTGGAACGGCCGCGCTATGACGCCGCCATGCCAATGCCAGTTGAAATCGTCGGTCTCGGCAAACCTGAAGTACGCCTGGTGTGGGACGACGAGGGCGACGAAGATGTGTGGTCGGCGCGCGACTTACGCCTGCGTTGCGCTTGCGCCCATTGCCAATCAGAGTTCACCGGCGAACGCCTGCTTGATCCAGCCACCGTGCCGCTCGATTTAACAATCAAGAACATGCACGTGGTTGGAAATTATGGGCTGGGAGTCCAGTTCTCCGACGGTCATGCCACAGGGATTTATCGCTTCCGCGATCTGCTTGCCAACCGCCCCGCCAAACCGACGCCCTAAGCACGATGCCGAACGCTGATTTGCCTGCGTTACTCGGCACGCTCATGCGTGAACGCCGCAGCATCCGAGGGTTCAAGCCCGAGGCAATTATCGACGACGATTTACAGGCAATTTTAGCCGATGCGCAACACGCGCCATCGTGGTGCAATATTCAGCCTTGGCGCGTGGCCCTCACCCGGCCTCCGTTTACCCAACGCGTAACCGCCGCCTTGTTGCAGGCCGCGACCACCACGATGCCGACGCCAGAAATTCCATTTCTCGTCGAGTATCCACCGCCCTATCGTGAAAATCGCCGAGCCTGCGGCGGTGCATTGTATGCAGCCATGGGCATCCCGCGCGATGACAAATCCGGGCGTCACGCTGCATGGCTGCGCAACTTTGCGTGTTTCGATGCGCCGCATCTACTCGTGGTCTCGGTCGAACGAGCGCTCGGCACCTATGCGTATGTCGACGTCGGAGTGTGGTTGGGCTATCTGCTCTCCGCAGCGCAAGCCCGCGGTGTCGCAACGTGCCCCATGGCTTCGATTGCTACGTACCCAGCCGTGCTGCGACAGCAATTGGATATCCCTGCGAGCCAAACCATTCTGTTCGGGATCGCCATGGGCTACGAAGATCCGACCGCGCTGGCCAACCAGTGTCGGACCAGCCGCGACGCGATCTCGCAAAATGTTCGGTGGTTCCCTTCTGGAAACGAACAATAATAAGTAGTTTCAACGTCTTACATAAACCTCGTGAACCGTGATGCAAGTGACACTTAGGCGGTTCGATGCTGGCGAAATCGGCCTGTTCCACGCTACAATTTACGACGGGTGTGCGTAGATGAATCTTTCAGCTAAATCTCGAATTCTAATCATGGTTTGCGCCGTGTCGGCGAGTGGCGTGCCAGGCCTGATTCCAGGGCTGCTCGGTAACCAATCGATTACAACGGTCCAAGCGCAGCCAGCCGCTGCCGATAAACTTAAAGCTGCTCAGGACGCGTTCGATAACGCACAAGTTGCGTATCTAGCCAACGACTTCGAGAAAGCCGCAGCGGGTTTTCAAGAGGCGTATGCAGCCAAGCCTTTTCCGCAATTTTTGTACAATGTCGGTGCCGCCTTTCATATGAAAGGTAAAAAATCCTCCGATGTCGCATCGTACGAAAAAGCCATCGAGTTTTACAAACGCTACCTGAGCGAAGATCCTACAGCGTCGGATAAAGCCCGGGTTGAAAAAGCCGTCGGCGTCATTCAAGGCGAAATCAAACGCATCAAAGCCGCTGGCGTGCCCGTGGCAAACGGTTCCGGCGATGGGTCCGGATCTGGGTCGGGCTCCGCTGCGACACCGCCGCCTGGCCCATCGCAAGAAATGCAATCGCTTGGCGACGTCAAAGTGCGTGGCTTAGTAGTGATTGAAAGTGAACCAGCCAACGCCACGATCTATCTCGATGATAAAAAGAAGGGTGCGCTCAATAGCACCCCATGGTCCGGCAGCCTCGAAGGTGAGCACAAACTCATCATTGAAAAACGCGGCTACAAAGTCGTCGAAACCCGGCTCTCGGCTGATCCGAGCAAACTCTTGGTAATCAAAGCCGTGATGGCCGAAGACGACTACCTCGGCTGGGTCGAAATTAAATCCAACGTGCCGGGCGCCGATATTTTCCTCGACGACAAAACCGTTGGCGCAATTGGCAAAACCCCGTTTTCAGGCAACTTCAAACCGGGCAAACACACGTTGTGGATTACCAGCGACGGCTACGACGAATACAAACAAGAATTCGAAGTCATCGCCGGCGAGACCGCCGAAATCAAAGCCCAACTCTCCGGTGATCCGGTTGGTAAGCTCGATGTCCGTGGCTACGGCATTGAAGACGCCACGATCTACGTCGATGGCAAAGTGCTGTGCGAGCGTGGCCCGTGCCTCAAGAGCGTGCGCGAAGGCTCGCATGAAGTCAGCGTACGCCGCGACGGCTACAAGGCATACACGCGCCGCATCACCATTGCTGCCAAAACCGAAACCACCATCAAGGTAGGTTTGGCCAAAGAACCTAGCCGATCCGATGCCGTGGTCGCGTACGTGCTGGCCGGTGCCTTCATCGGCGGTGGAGCGTACTTCGGCTTGCGCGCCAACAGTATTCGCGATGAACTCAAAAAAGACATCGAGGCCGGAACGCCACCGGTGGATAGCGGCGACCCACGGCTGGGCTGGGGTTTTTCGCTCAACAATGGCAAGTTCAATACCGTGGTGGCCGACTCACTGTTTGTGATCGGTGGCGTAACGGCACTAACCGCCATCTATTACACCTTTCGCGACAAAGGCGCGCCGTCGACGGCGTTGGTTGATGTTCGCGCATTAGCGCTCACCCCTTCGGTGGGCCCGACATATGCCGGTTTAAACATGGAGGTACGTTGGTAATGAAAAAACTTCCATCACTGCTAGTTGCAAGCACGTTGACCGTTACCGCTATGGCAAGCAATGGCTGTAAGTGGACTGACTTCGACGATATTCAAGACACCACCTGGGCAGTTTCCCTGCAAAAACCCAGCGCCGTAAGCACCACCGGTGACTGGGGCTACGGCCTGGTATCGTCGCGCGGCACCGCCGGCGTAAACAACCCGTTTTTGGCGATTGGACGCAACGATGCGTCGGTTGCAGCGTTGAGCTTTAATGCCAACGGCGGCGAAGTTGTGCTCAACACGGTCAGCAGTCCAAGCAAAATCATTGGCCCGCCGGTCAATATCGGCGGCCATCCACTCATCGCAATGACAGCCGATGGCGCTGGCGCTGCCGTATTAGCGGGTAGCACCGTGCAATTTTGGACAGGTAGCCAATTCGAGGCCTTTGCCATCACCAGCACCGTGCCCAATGCGATTGCGGTTGCGATCACCGCCGACGCCGTCAACAATAAAAAAGTTTACGTTGGCACCGACACCAGCGTTGGCGAAAACGACAAGCCGCTGTGTGCGACGCCCAAAAAAGTCATCGCGATGGCGACGTCAAGCCTTGGCGTATTGGTTTGGCAAGCCGATGGCACCGCTGAAATCTACACGGCGATGCCAGCGTGCGACAAAAATCCTGCGCCGATGAAGTTCGGCGCACCCAGCGAAGGCATTGTGGTGGTCGTTGAAAATGCGACCAGCAAACATGCCATTCTTGGCCAGTTCGGCACCGCTGGCGAAATCTTCGTTATTGATTTGATGACCGGCACGCTCGTGTCGAGCACGCCAGCACCTGGGCTTTCAGCGTTGGCCGCGGCCCCCATGTTGACCAAAACTGGCGCCAAAGAAGTGATCGTTGCTGGCTTCAAGGACACGATCGTCGACGGTATTCCTAACGCAGGCGAAGCCAAGCTGTACTTCGTGGAAGGTTCAATGATCACCGAGCAAGGCGCGATCTTCGATGCCAGCCCAGAAAATGATCAGAACTTTGGGCGTACCGTGGCAACCACCGAACTCGACGGCAAGCCGGTGATCTTGATTGGCGCAGATGACGAAGTATTCGCGTACTTTGAAACTTCGTTGTTCGCGAATAGCCGCCCGAAGTAGCCGTTAAGTTAGCAAGTTAGTTCATGTATTTT
Organism: Kofleriaceae bacterium; assembly: GCA_018057605.1. Classification (GTDB taxonomy): domain Bacteria; phylum Myxococcota_A; class Polyangia; order Haliangiales; family Haliangiaceae; genus JABFXX01. Next base: position 12,308 of record JAGPDK010000007.1, read on the forward strand.
TGTCCTGTGTGCCGACAGCAGTTTGATTCGGTGGGCTTTTGCCCTTTCGATCGAACTGAATTGCGGGCAATTACGGCAACGAGCGAAGGCGCGAAGACCTTCGTCGACCAACCGGTTGCAGCGCATCACGCTGCGGCCACCGTCAGCAGCGATCCAACGCGCCGAGGTACGGCGCAAGGCCACCTACCTGCGGCCACACATGCGCCACCGAATATTGCAGGCATGCCACGGCCACCGATCGCAGCGGCCCCTGCGATCGCAGGTGCGCCACGCCCAGGGCTGCGGCCCACGTCGCAGTCCACGGCCGAATCGGGCTACATGCCCGCGCAAGTGCCGCTGCCAGCCGTGCCGCGCCGCAACCATTCACCATCGGAAATGAGTGTGCTTTCCGCCGCCGGCGACGCCAGGTCAGCGCTCGCCGGCTTGGGCAAACGCGACGAGTACGAAAATATGATCGGGCAAACCCTCGACGGTCGCTACCGCATCGAGAAGAAGATCGGCGAAGGCGGCATGGGCGTGGTGTTTGCTGCCAAGCACGTCATCATCGAACGACCGCTGGCGATCAAAGTTTTGCGGCGCGAGGTCATGCGCGATACCGGGACGATCAAACGTTTCGAACAAGAAGCCCAAGCCGCTTCGCGCATTGGCCACCCCAACATCGTCGATGTCACTGACTTTGGTACCACCCCCGACGGCATGACCTACTCGGTGATGGAGTACATCAATGGCGACACGCTGGCGCGAGTCAACCGCCAGATGGCCCCGCTGGCCTTGCCACGAATTTTCCGCATTGCTGCGCAACTGGCGCGTGCACTTGGCGCCGCCCACGACAAAGGCATCGTGCATCGTGACCTCAAACCCGACAACGTGTTTTTGGTTGACCGCGATGGCCGCGCTGATTTCGTGAAGATCGTCGATTTTGGAATTGCCAAAATGCAGCCGCTCGACGGCAACGCCGGTGGCGCGCGTTTGACCAAGGTTGGTTCGGTATTTGGCACACCTGAATACATGGCACCCGAGCAAGCGGCTGGTCGCAGCGACACCGATGGCCGCGTCGATATCTACGCGCTTGGCATCATAATGTATGAAATGGTCACCGGCAAACTACCGCACAAAGGCGATAGCACGGTGCGCACCATTGCGATGCAAATGCTCGACGCGCCGGTGCCACCAACGCAACTCCGACCAGACCTCAACATCCCGCCCGAATTTGAAGCGGTAATTCTTAAAGCGTTAGCCAAAAAACGCGAACAGCGTTACCAAACCATGGGCGAATTGCTTGCGGCGTTGGAGATTGTGGCGCGCCAGGTGATGGGCCCGCAGGCTGGTGCTAGTGTTACCGGATCACCGGCGATGGCACTGGCGCAATTGCCGCCGGGGGCTGACCCAAGCAAATTTTCCGATGCGCCCGGCGCGCCGGCACCCGGATCCGATCGGCCGGCGCATCAGCCGTCCACCGCGCCCTCGCCTCGTTCGCGGCAACCCAGCACGGGGTACCCGCGCAATGCGCACAATGAACCTGAATTCACCGCTTCAGATCGCCCGAAAACCTTCGACCACGTATTTACCGAGGACGAAATTGCTGCACCACGCGCCCGATGGCCATGGATCGCAGTGGGCTTATTGATGACCGTCGGCGTTGGTGGTGCCGTGTTCTTGTTCTTGAACAGTCGGGCTGCGCCACGCTCGGTCGATACCCGCCTCGCCGAGGTGCCACCACCTGACGCCATGGTCATTGCCCATGTGCCGGTCGATGCCTCAGTTGCGATCCAGCCCGACGCAGCGGCCCCGATCGACGCACCTCGCACGCGACCACCACGGCGCGATGCTTCGGGGCCCGGTCCCGTGGTCTCACCGCGCAGCGACGCTCGGCCAACGCCGGCAATCGCAATTGATACACCGAATGGACGCGGCACCTACGAAGTGCGCGTGTTGACGCGGCCCGAGGGTGGCACGCTGTACATCGGTACGGCATATCGTGGTCCAGGTGGCGTGAAACTCGAAGAACGCGTGGGCACCCGAGGCACCGTGCGTTGCACCATGTCAGGGTACAAACCTGGCACCGTCGATATATTGTGGGACGGCAATACCGAGGAGGTATTGTGTACGATGACGCGCATCAAGATCTGTATCAACGGAATCAAGAACCCGTTTGATGATTGCGAAATCGGACCTACCACCGGCAGCGCCGCGACGCCGCAGTAGCGCCGCGCGGCCTAGCGTACCGGGCGCGCAAAGTGCGCATCGCCAGGAAATGGATCGGCAGTTTCACGCGTATCGATTTCGGCAGCCGAGGGCAGCGGCTCGATATCAATGCCCAATGCGCGTAGACCACTAACATCGTTGTAACGCAATTCGGCAATCGCAATCGGGCGAGTTGACGACCGCACAAACCGCGTGAACTGGGTCGGCGAATAGCGTGTTTCGCCAAACTCGGTGCCCAAGCCCTGGCGGTTGGTCGGACGTGCCGTCGTGGTTTCAGGTGGTGGTTGATAGTCGCGTTCTTCACGTTGAATGTTGCGATCATACGGTGGTGGTGGTGGTTGCCGAGGCGCTGGCATAGATGGGCGTACCGCGCCGCCAACCGAATCCGCCGATGCACTCGGCGCGCTGCCGGCCGATTTTTTACTTGGTTCGCGCGATGCGCGACCGTCAACGCGGCCACCACCGGCTGGTGACGATGGCCCTGATGGCACAACGTCGTCGGTCCAGTTGTAGCCATCATCACCATCGTCGCCGTAAACCGGCAGCGGCACCGGAACTACAACTGGTGCGGCAAGTTGCTGGCCAGCTTCTTCTTCAAATAACGCAACGGCTACTACACCCACGTTGCGGGCTTTGCCCTTTTTGCCGGCGTACGAACCATCGACCGACGAGAACCGAAACGTTGCAACTTGCTCAGTCGAGGTCCGAAATCCTTCGACGCGCAGTTCGCCGTACGGTTGAATGATGTAACCGCGTTTTTTCAAATCGCCATTTTCACCGTCGACGGCATCAAGGCCATCGATCGAGATCACGGCTTCAATCCGACGTGCAGTTGGGTTGGTGACGTGCACCGTGTAACGTTCGCCATCGTTGCCCAGCACGTAGTACCGGTTGCCTTTGGCATATGTTGCTAGCGTGCTGCCATCTTCACGGATGATTTGCACATCGTACGGCGCGCGCAACTTGATTGGGGCTGAGGAAATCGCAATCCGCGGATCAGCACCCATGCGCGCACGCGCGATTTGCTTTTGGTCAGCGTACGCGGAAGAACACGCAGTGAATGAACCTGCGATAGCACCGGCCAACAACAGGGACGAGATAGCAGCGCGGAAAGTCTTCATGGCCATACTAACGAGCCACGGCGGCCATCGATCTACTTAGCCAGTTAATTCCGAATGGCCGGCGGCGCCACCGCAACGAGACCCAGCAATTACAATAGATAACAGGTATTTACCTATTGAGACCAGGTAATCGTCAGGCCTGCCCCGAGCCATGTATATTGCCCACATGTCGCCTGCCAAAAAGCCCAACGCCGCCAAGGCCGCAGCCAAGCCCAAGCCTGTGCCTGCCAAGCCCAAGCCTGTGCTTGCAAAAAAAGCCGCACGTCGGGTCGCGCCCGTGGTTCCGCATGCCGCGCCGGAACCGCCGACAGCGTACCCGGAGTTATTTGCACCACTCACCGCCGGTGAAGCTGCCGATGCGTTGCGGACGTTGACCGAAGATCGTCGCGTTGCCAGCATGGCCAAAGTGGGGCGTTACCGGGTGATTTGCAGCGAACCATTGGTAGTCAAGCCACCGCACTGGATGGCCGGGCATCGCTTGGCGCGCGTCGTGGTCTATGACTACGCTGCGGATCGCTGCGTCGATGCTTGCATTGATCTCGAAGCCGGCGTAGTTGCGCATCTCGATATCAATCGATCACAACCCATGCTGTCGCGCGAAGAAGAAGCATTAGCGATCTCGGTGGCAACCGCCGACGAACAAGTGCGAGGCACGCTGCACCTCGGTGAACAGCCGCAACTGGCAACGCATTACTGGGGCAAAGACAGCAGTGACATCGCCTATTCGCGCCGCTCGGCGGCCGTGCTGTTTGGCCGCGCTGGCGAACATCCTTCGGTCGTCGTTGTCGTCGATCTACTCGACAATCAAGTCACCAACATCGTGCCAGCCGCGAGCTGGTAAGGCGCCGTGAAAATATGACCAACGTAATTACCGAAGCCAACTGGAAATTTCACTGGCGCTTGACCGAATCGGCCGGCGTGATGATCTACCTCGCCGACTATCGCGGCAAGCGCGTGTTGTGGGAAGGCTCGCTACCCTACGTCACCATCGACCATCAACATGAAGCGCTGGAGGGCCACCCAAGCCAAGACGCGATGCCGCTGGAAAATCATGGCCCTTGGTGGGTGCCACTCGGGCGTCGCAACATCAGTGGTGACGTGCGCATTGAGCGGTTTCGTGGCGGGGTTGAGTTGTCGGCGGATTTTGCCGCTGGGCCTTATCACTATACCCAATTCTGGCGGTTTCACGACGACGGGCGCATGTGTCCGTGGTTGCAAATCCATGGCGCTGGCCTACACGACCAGCACACCTATCACCCGCACTGGCGCTTTGATTTTGATATTGATGGCGCACGCAACGATGCGTTTGAACGCTTCGAAGACGGCCGTTGGCTACGAGTTGAAACCGAAGGTTGGTTTCCGTATGGCGGCGAAGCCGACGAGCACGGCAATGTGTGGCGGCAAGTCGATTTTGGCACCGGCGCCTGTGTCAATTTGCGCCCGCATATTTGGGACGATGCCGAAGTGTTTGCGATCCGCTATCACGACGGTGAGTGGGCGCCTTTTTCGCCGCGCAGCAGTGCCGGGGCCCAGCCTTATCCTGCGGCGTATGTCGGTGATGAAAAGCTCGACGGTGATGACGTGACACTCTGGTATGTAGCCCATGTGCACTATGATCAAAGTTTTCCGCACACCGCCGGGCCGTGGATCAAAGTCGAAGGTTTGTAGTCACTGGGAATTTTTGCCGGCTTGCCTTGACGCTGCATCGCGCAACAAGCGACGCTGCCGACGATGAACTTTTTCTACTGTCGGCGTGTACTTGCCTTTACCTTGTTGCTTGCGGCTGGCTCAGTCGGCTGTAAAAAATCTGCACCGCAACATACCAGTGGCACGGCTGCGACCGCCTCAAATTCGGGATCAGGATCGGGATCGGGATCCAACGGCACTGCGATGCACGCGGGTGATGGCTCGGCGACCGGCTCGAATACAGGCAGCGGCGACGGCAGTGGATCGGCCGCAGGCAGTGCCACTGATACCACTGCCACCGACGATCCCGACGACGAAAACAACCCTCGGTTCAAAGCGGCGTTAGCCCTGCTCAAAGACGAAGCCGTTGGCGGCATTCGCATGGACATGACTGACCAAGAAGTTATCGCGGTGTTGGGTCAGCCATCAAAAAAAGGCACGCCGATGGAAGAAGGTGCCACTGGCGAAACCGTTGCGCAGTGGGAATGGAAAAAAACTGGCATCAATGTGTTGTTCACCGACGCCAACAAAACTCCGAAGGTCCGAGGCATTGGTCTAACCGACCCATCTACGCTCAAAACCAAAAAAGGTATTGGCATCGGCAGTAGCCGGGCCGAACTCGACACCGCGTACGGTGCCGGCCAGATGAAGAGTGGCGACGATGGCGCGGATGCGTCCTACACCGTCGGCAATCACTATTACGGCCTGGTCTTTAGCTTCGAAGGCGGCAAAGTGAAGTCCGCGTATTGGGGCGTCTTAGCCGAGTAGAGTTATTTGCCTTTGGCTTGACGACGCGCCAGACCTGCGGTGTCGACCACCGGTGCAGCGTTGCTGTTGCTGCTGGACATCATGCGGCTCTTGACCGAGGTCAGCAGCACTTGCGGCAATGCCGACCAGCTGGTGAACGTTGCGGTGTATTCGAAATTCCACCGCACCAGAATTTCAGTGGTTGGGATTTTCGCCGTGATCACAGCCGGGCCGACGGTGGCGACCATTGGGCTGGTGACGACCAACGAACCATCGAGGGTAGAATCGACGACGGTGGCGGCAACGCCATTGAATTTGACGTCAGTAACACCCATGAGCGCAGCACCGGTCAAAGTCACCGTGGTGCCACCAGCGATTGGGCCGGTTGCTGGAGTTGCGGTGTAGAGTTGGTGAGGCAGCGCAAAGATGGCGCGCAGATCATCTGGCGCTGTGACGGTGGCATTCACCGTGACGGCGTCGCCCGCGGCGGAAACATAACGGGTAGCGCTGTTGATGTTGGTCAATCGAAACACCTGGGTCGCGGTGCCACCGATATCGAGCGTGCCTTCATAGTGGCAGCCAAAGATTTCGCCGCCTGGAGTCAGTGCGGCAGTAACCACCGTGACGGTTGGCGCAACGCCGGCGGTTGCATTGGCGACGTCAAATTTTTCCATGCGCACAGTACTATTGCCGGTAAAGCGATACATCATCAGATCGTCAGTGTTGTAACAAAGCACTTCGCCGTCGGCCCCCGCCGGGAAAGCGCCGATCAAGGTTGAGGCAGCGGTGGCGCGGTCAATGGAATACAGGCTTTCTTTTACGGTCGCGCCGTTACCCGTGGTGCCAAACATGGTGCCACCTGGCAAAATCGCAATGGTTGAAAACTTATCAGCTAGCGTGCCAATGACAGTAGCGGTGATGTCACGCGCGTTTGGGCCAACGAGAGGATCCATCTTAACCAACGTTCGAGCAGTGGCAGTTTTGACAATGGCGTAGATTTCGCCGGTGGCATCGTACGTCGCGACCGCATTGATGCCCGTTGGGGTCAAGCCCGTAACCGTCAATGCGTGATGAGGCAATGCGTTGCCCCCGCATCCGGTATTGCCATCGAGATCGACGCGACAACCATACGTGGTCGGATCAATTCGAAACTGGGTATTTTGAAACGGGCTAACTCCTAACGTCTGCTCGCAGCGGAAATTACCAACCGTGTTGGCACATTCCGAGGTGCCACAAACCGGGGCGGCGCATTCGTTGACATCGGTGCATGCAACGCCACCTGGCGTGCCTTCACCGACAAAGCCAACATTACAAGCGCATGAAAATGCACCGACGGTGTTGGTGCAGTTAGCGTTGGTGGTGCAGGGATTCGCCGTCGCACATTCATTAACATCGGCGCAACCGCCAGCGGCCGTACCGTCGCCCGAAAAGCCTTCTGGACAGGCACACGAAAATGCACCGTCGGTGTTGGTACACGATGCGCCCGGGGCGCATGCCGTACCTGCCGTGCATTCATTAACATCCGTACAACCAGTACCCGTCTTGGTGCCGTCGCCGGTGAACCCAGTGTTGCACGTACAGGTATATGCCGTTGCCGTATCCGCACACACGGCCTTCGCCACACACGGATTTGCCGAAATGCACTCGTTCACCGCGGACGGCGGTGCGTCAGGCGCAACTTTGGGAGTATCCCCACAACTCGCCGCAAGTAACAAAGATAGCCCTATCCACGCAGTATTTTTTCTCATTAGCGCCATCGTAAGAGCGCGAGCTGAACCAGGTCCAGTAATTGCGACGGTTTTCGCCAGAATTTTCCGTAGGATCTCCGCCTACCTCGACGGTCACGTCAACAAAATGGCTACACCGCGCCGTGGCACTTCTTGTATTTTTTGCCCGAGCCGCAGCTGCACGGATCATTGCGACCGATGGTCGAACCAACCACGACAGTGCCTTGCCGTTCGCCGGGGCGACGGCCGGTCACGGCGGCATCGAAGGCTTCGATCACAACTTGCGTTGGCTTGCCAATGATCGAGCAAGTTTCAGCCGTCATCGCGGCTTCTTTGACATCCTCGGTGAGTAACTCTTGCAGCTTGGCACTGATGTGCGGCTGTAACTGCGCAACCAACGGGACGATGCGGTCGTGCGGTGCTAGCTCGGCAAAGCCAGCCGTCGCTTCAACCGATGCGTCGACCGCAAGCTCGGAGGCCTTGAGATTTTCGATGGTGACGCGCGGCAGGGTTTCGCCATTGCGCGAGCGATCAAACATAGCCCAAATCAAGGTGGCATAAAACACCGCGGCTTCGCCGGTGGCATCACCGTGTTCGCCACGCACGCCGGCCGCATATTGCAGCAACACTGGCTGCTCTTTTTGCAGGCGCATGGCCAATTTGTTCATGGCTTTGCGGTCGCCGCGTTGATCTAAACGGGTAAACGCCGCAATGGTTTTGTCGACGTGGTCAGCAGTTACAAGAGTCATTGCCCGCATTGTCGCTGGCGCGCGGCCAAGGTCAAGCGGTCGCGGCGGCTTTGCTCACAAGGACTCAGCGCCAAGCAACCGATCGTTGGCAATTTCGGTATCGCTTAGATTGCGGCAATAGAACGAAATCGAAGAAATCGTACCGCGCCACGACCGTGCATTACCGGAGGTGTATTGCGTGCTGTTGAGCATAACCAACCGAAAGGTCGCATCCCAGGCCAGCGAACCGGTCAGGACCTGAGTTTGCACCGTGTCGGTCGCGGCCGTGGAGGGGCCGATCAAACTCTGCAATTTCAGTTGCCCACTGCGGTACCGCAGCACCACCAATTGCGGCACTTCGGTGACACCGCCAGGCAGATACAGTGCACTGCCATACCCGGAGGCTTGTTGAGTCCGGACCACGCCGGCCACGTCGTCGGCGACCGAGCCAACCACCAAATTGTTTTGCGCGATGTCATCGGTTTTCGAAAACGAAACAATGCGGCCGTCGGATCCAACGTTAGGACTTTGCGAGATCCAGGCTTCGACGGTAATGGCTTCGGTGCACGCAGCCGCAAGTTTTGCCCCTGCGCTGGTACCGGTTACATCAACCAGCGCGGTAGCGCCATTGGTCGACAACCCGGTGCCGGTAAACGTTGGCGCACTACCAGAATTGACAAGGACGCGCAGGTTGGCGGCTGGCGCAACGCCCGACGTATCCAACACGGTTGTCGCGCCCGCTGCTTCGTTGAAGTCATAGCGCAACACCAACCCCTGGCGGGTCCGCCGCGGCGTTGGCACGGCATCGACGCGGGCATCGACGCGGGCATCGAACGGCCGGCCATCAACGCCTGCTGAAGTCGTACCCGAAATCGCATCTTGGCTCGCACTACCCGCCGAAAAACTGCAAGCCGCTACCGCCGTGATCGCCCCCAGATACAACGCGCTACGCATGCGGTTTGGTAGGCCACTTTGGGGCGAATCGCAAGCGCGATTTACAGCGACTCAGAACCCAACAAGCGGTCGTTGGCGACTTCGGCATCGCTCAAACTTCGGCAGTACACCGAAAGTGAAGAAATCGTGCCACGCCAAGCCCGATTGTTGAGGTTGGAATATTCAGGGCTGTTGAGCAACACCAGTTTGAACGTGCGATCCCAATTGGCAAACGTGCCAGTCAGCAGCATCGTGGCAACCATGTCGTCGGGGTCGGTGGTTGGCCCAAGCAAAGATTGCAGTTTGAGCTGCGCACCGTTGTAACGAGCCACCAGCATTTGGGGTGTGGTTGTAATGCTGTTGGGCATAAACAGCGTCTGCCCCGAGCCCGACGTCTGCGCCGTCCGCACACCGAAGTCTGCCGTATCGGGGTTATTCGAATCCGATCCAACCAGAAAATTGCTGGCGGCAACGTCGTTTGATTTAGTCAACGTAATAACTCGGCCACCTGCAAACGCACCGGAGTCTTGCGAGATCCAAGCCTCGACGGTAAGCGCGCCCATCATGCAGGCATCAACGATTTTGGCACCAGCACTAAGGTTAGCGACTTCATCGATTAACGCGGTTGAACCGTTGGTGGTTAGCGACGCACCGTCGAACGTCGGCGCTTGATTTGGATTAGCAATCACCTGCAGGTTGCGTTGCGGTTCCACGCCTGAAGTATCCAACACCACGGTTGCACCCGCGGCTTCGTTAAAATCGTAGCGCAACACCAAGCCTAAACGAGTACGGCGCGGCGCGGCATCCACCGTCGGCGCATCGCGGCGCGCGTCGACAATGGGACCATCGGTCAACCGGCTATCGAGCCGGGTTGCATCCGTCCGCGTCGCGTCAGTCTCAACGCCGTTGCTTGAAAAACTACACGCTGCAGTCACAGTCGCCAGCGCAACTACCGCCACGCGCGGGACCAAAGGCAAGGCCACACGAAGAACTCGCGGTGCGTGGCCCCGGTCGCGCATGTTAGTGACGAACCCCGTCGGTGCCAACTTCCCACACCATGCCGGCCAGCATCAGCTTTTCGAGATTGCCCGGGCCTTGTTTGGCACGGGCTTCTTCGATTTGCGCGATCGCCAGTTGGTTGTACGTGGCTTTATCTTCGCGATGCAAAACCCCCATCGGCATTGGGAAATCGGGTTGCACCAACTGCGCGAGTAGATGGCCATACACCGGCGAGCCCATTTCGTGATGCACGACCAACTCAGCCAGCGGAGTTTGGCCTGCACCATCGCCAACCTCGACGATTTCCGGTTCGAGCTTGGCATTCATGCGAATGCCTTTGCTGCCGCCAGCGAACGTCAACGGCTGACCGTCAACCAAGATTATCTGGCGCTGAGCTGCGTCGTCTTTGACGCCATCCCACACGCCATCGTTGAACACTGGGCAGTTTTGCAAAATCTCAATGAACACCGCACCTTTGTGTTTGTGGGCTTTTTCGAGAATCGCCGCAAAACCTTTGGCATCAGTGTCAGTGCTACGCGCCACAAAGGTAGCGCCGGCGCCCAACGCAATCGAAATTGGATTTACCGGGTGATCGACCGAGCCAGTTGGCGTTGAAGCCGCGCGGGTGCCCAACGCCGAGGTTGGCGAATACTGGCCTTTGGTCAAGCCGTAGATCTGGTTGTTGAACAACATGATTTTGAGATCCATGTTGCGGCGCAGCGCATGCAACATGTGATTACCACCGATCGACAAGCCATCACCGTCGCCGGTGATTACCCACACATCGAGTTCCGGGCGGGTCATCTTGAGGCCCGAGGCAATCGCCGGGGCGCGACCGTGAATCGTATGAAACCCGTAGGTGTTCATGTAATACGGAAACCGGCTCGAACAACCGATGCCCGAAATGAACACGGTTTTTTCGCGCGTCACGCCAAGGTTGGCCAACGTGCGTTGCACCACTGCCAAGATCGCATAGTCGCCACAACCCGGGCACCAGCGGACATCTTGGTCAGTTTCAAAATCTTTTTTGGTTAGCTTAACGAGTTTTTCGCTCATGACTTTATTCCTCGATCGAACTACTACGCATGAATCGTGCGATCCGCGGTTGGCCCTTCGCCAAGCGGAACATTGCCACCGAGCAGTTTTTCAACGGCGCTGGTGATTTCGCTAACCTTAAACGGCAAGCCTTGAATCTTGTTGAGGCCAATGGCATCAACCAGGTACGTGGCCCGCAACATGGTGCGCAGCTGGCCGCTGTTTAGTTCGGCTACCAACACATGTTTGAAGTTTTTGATCACCGCTGCAATGCTTGGCTCCAACGGCGACATCCACCGCATGTGCGCGTGGCTAACTTTACGGCCAGCGCTGCGCAGTGCCATCACGGCCTGACGCAACGAGCCGTAGGTACCACCCCAGCCGATGATCAACACATCGCCGGAGGTTTCACCAAACAGATCTAGCTCGCCCATCTCTTGCGCCACTCGCGCGACTTTCTCGGCGCGCACATGAGTTTGTTTTTCGTGATTGGCGGGGTCGTAGCTGATGTTACCGGTGAGCGAATCTTTTTCGATCCCACCGATGCGATGCTCCAAACCCGGCGTGCCAGGAATAGGCCATTCGCGGGCCAGCGTCGTCGGATCGCGTTGATACAACTTGAACCCGACGGGGTCGGTGCGGTGCTTGACGTCAAAGCGTGGCAACGCTGCAAGATTTGGCAACGACCATGGCTCCGAGCCATTGGCGATGTAGCCGTCCGACAGCAACATTACCGGCACCATGTAGCGGACGGCGACGCGCATCGCTTCGATCGCAGCGTAGAAACAATCACCTGGCGATTTGGCAGCGATCACCGGCATCGGCGATTCGCCGTTGCGGCCGTACACTGCTTGGTACAGATCCGATTGTTCGGTTTTGGTAGGCAGGCCGGTTGATGGCCCGCCGCGCTGCACGTTGACGATCACCAACGGTAATTCCGTCATGATGCCCAGGCCCATCGCTTCAGTCTTGAGCGCGATGCCCGGGCCACTAGATGCCGTGACCGCAACGGCACCGCCATATGCTGCGCCTAACGCTGCGCCGATCGCAGCGATTTCGTCTTCGGCTTGAAACGTCATCGCGCCGAAGTTTTTGTATTTTGCCAAGGCGTGCAAAATCGACGACGCTGGGGTGATTGGGTAGCCACTAAAATACAGCGGCTTGCCAGCGAGCTCGGCGCCAACTACCAAGCCTAACGCCAACGCTTCGTTGCCGGTAATGTTGCGATACATGCCCGGCGCAAATTGCGCGGGTGGCACTTTGTATTGAGTTTGGAAAACCTCGGCGGTTTCGCCGTAGTGATAACCGGCTTTAAACACCTTGATGTTGGCGTCGCCGAATTGCGGTTTTTTGGCAAACTGTTGGTTGATGCGCGGAATTTCAGTGGCCGGATCGCGGCCGTACATCCAAAACACCAAGCCCAAGGCAAAGAAGTTTTTCGAACGGGCTTTTTCTTTTACCGTTAAGTCCGTGCCTTCGAGCGCCGTCATGGTGAGCTGCGAAATATCGACGGAGTGAACTTTGTATTTAGCCAACGAATCGTCTTCGAGCGGGTTGCTAGTATAACTAGCCTTTTTCAAGTTGGCTTCGGTGAAAGCGCCGGTGTTGATGATCAGCGTGCCGTTTTCGACCAGCTCTTTGAGGTTGGTTTTGAGCCCGGCTGGGTTCATGGCCACCAACACATCTGGCGCATCGCCAGGCGTGTGAATCTCCGACGACGAAAAGTGCAATTGAAAGCCCGACACCCCAAACAGCGAACCGGCTGGTGCACGGATTTCGGCGGGGAAGTCAGGGAAAGTTGAAATGTCGTTGCCGGCTTCAGCCGCGGCTTTGGCAAACTCCGAGCCGGTGAGCTGCATGCCATCACCGGAGTCACCAACAAAACGGATTACAACGTGTTCAAGTTCTTTGGTCTGCGCCATAACTGTTGCGGACCTTACACGGTTGTCGGATTATGCCCAACCCTTTTCCGACTCCGATTGTAATACCGCAAAATGCGGGTAAGCAGCTAGAAGCACTACAGTTTTCGAATTTACAGCGCTTGCACGTCGCAGGTTGCCGCAATGCCGAATTTTTGCACAGTTGCAGCGCCGGTCAGGGCTAGTGCGTGCTGGTGAGTTTAAGCACGTTCCCGCCGCCTGTACATCTTTTGCGCATGAAGGCAATGCGGCTACGTCACCGGCGGTGTCAGAGGTATTTTTGCACAATTGCGCCGATCATTTCACGCTGCGTGATTCCTGCTTTACAGTGATTGTCATGTCGAAAAATAATTCTCTTACGGCTCTTCTGTCAGTTACCAAACTAATGTCCGCGCTGGTTCTGGTTGGCGCAGCGTCGGTGGGCGCTTGCAGCAGCGACCCTTTGGAGGCCGGCGCTGGCGACTCCATCGGCGATGGCACCGCAACATTGTTGGTTGAAGGTTCGGCCCGGGCCGAGCCGCTCACTGGCAATGCCGCCGCCCCCGAGCAGTACAGCACCGAATTCAATTTGCGCATTTCGCGCGCCGGTGTGCCGCTAACTACCGGCTCCATGGTGGTGAGCAGCCTCGGTGGCAAAGTCACCCTGACTTACGATGGCCAACGCGACGGCGGCCGTTGGACCGGCTCACAACCTGGCTACTATGAAGTCTATCAATTCGACATTATCGACGGTGCCGACAAAGTGACCAACGTC
>JAGPDK010000276.1 GCA_018057605.1 Kofleriaceae bacterium
GGTCCTGGCCGTCTGCTTTGTATTGCCGGCGATGACCTACAAACAATGCGATCACATCCACACCCTCTATCCGGTGCAAACCGGCGTCATGGGATTTTTCTATTTGCCAGGGATTATCATCGCCATCTCCAACCAACAATGCACCGACTAAACAGGTCCATGACCACGGCTAAGTATACGCGATCGGCACCCACGCGCAGTTCCGTCGTGTCACTCACCCATTTCTGATCTGGGCGCCGCGCGGTGAAGCGCCGCTGCAACTTGTTCTTGTACGGCGCACGCCCTTTTTGACAAGCCGGCGATTTGCGGAACATTCTGCGCCGAGAAATGCCGCGCAGGTGCGCCTCGCGCATGAGCCTCGCGACCCGTTTACGACTAACGCGAATATCTTGTTGCCGTAACGCCTATTGAACCTTGGGCGCGCCATAACGGTTGCCGCTCTGAGCGTATAGTTCCGCGCACTGCAAACGTCACAAATCACCTTGGCACTAATGTCCGGAAATCGGACGACACTTCCAGGCGTGACATCCCGCGATCGACACGTCCAGAACCCGACAATAAGCGCGCAGCGGATAGGCGTTCGGCAAGGCCTTCTCAGCGGCAATGAACGTGAATCTCACGTGCTTTGCTTGGCAAAGAAGGCCGTCGCTTTTTTTAAGATGTCGCGTTCCATTTCCGCTTTGCGCAAGGCACGTTTGAGCCGCTTGATCTCGACGCTTTCAGCATCTTGGCGGCGGCTCGCACCCACCGGGGCCCCGCGGCGCGCCGCGCGCACCATTTATCCAAGGCCGCAGCGCTGACCCCGAGATTTTGCGCTGCCTCACGTACCGAGCGATGTTCTTCCAGCACCAAGCGGACGGCGCCTTGCCTGAATTCTGGAGTGAATACCCGTCGCGTCGGGTCTGTTACGGTCTTTTGTTGCATCACTTTTCTCATTGTAAACCTCCTAGATTTGGGGTCTACAAAAGCGGGGCAAGGTCTTCTCCTGCAAAAGCCGAGCTGGGTATTCGCATCGTTCAGCGCAAGCGCCAAGCGGCGCAGCGCCGCGATATCTTTTTCTTGTTCGAGGAAACCGCGCTTCACAATTTTACCTGATCATATTCGGCGATCCGAAAAGCCAATTCTTCGTCGATGTTCACATTTTGAACAAGCAAGGTTTCGGGGTCAGCACTTGGTTGCCGACGACCGTGCAACCTTCGACGAACAACGCCAACTCGCTCGCGCTCAGCGTTACCGCGCTCGCCACATTGTCGGCGCTGCCCCACAACGCGGCAAATTGGCCGCGCTCCACCCGGTTCGCAAACAAACACAGGCCGGTGCCGTCTCAATGCAAAATCTTGCAGCTGGTGCGGGTGCGGCTCACAAACAAAAAGAGCGCGCCGTCGAGCACGTTTTGCGCGAGCCCCGTCGTTACCAAGCCCGCGAGCCCGTTGTAGCCTTTGCGCAAATCGACGGGCGCCAGGTACGCAAACACTTTCGTTGCGCGCGTGCCCAGCCCAATCACAACGCCGCCACCAACGCCACCAAGTCGTCGACGGTCAAGCCGCGCACGACCAGCGCGGTGATGCGTGCCGCGCGCTGCGGCGCGAGTTGCACCGGCACCATGGCCAACGGCCGAGCGCTCGCCGAGGTTTGCGCTTGCGCTGCTTTTTGCCACGCCTTGATCCGCGCGCGGTCGACCTGCACTGCTTCACAAATGTCACGCCACCGCTGGCCCTGCTGTTGTGCGGCGGTCACCCACGCCAAAATCTTAGCCCGCCGGTCCTGCGTGGGCCGCCACCTCCGCCCGCGAGGTTGGTGCTGCAGCTGCCGCTGTATGTGTCGAAGTTCTTTTTTGCATCGTGCGAGCAACGCACATCGATCAACGCCTTGCACCACGGGCTACGGCGAGCATTTTGCTTTCAGATTGAGTGCTGTGCACGCAACATTTTGAATTGTTGCCGCACGTTTTGGGTCGCAGTCACACGCGGTTCGAGTTCGTACAACCGCTCCCCGGTCGAGAACTTCCGATCTTCGGGCTAAAGCAATTGATAGCCTACCGTCAGGCTGCCAACGGCCAGCGTGGTGTCGGTGACTCTGCCTGCTTGGCCTTCGACGGAAACATACAACGCGTGGCGGCCGCCTTGCAGGAAGTTGTATCCAACACGGCCCATGGCCCCAATACCAGAAACGCTGTTTTCTTCGGTCCACCCATACTCGTTGATTGTGTCAAAATATTCGCTGAGCTTGCCAACTCCGCCACCAATCCACGCGCGATTGGCAACGCGATACAGCACTGCACCGCCAACAAAACCAACGTTGTCGTTTTGATGCAAGCGAAAGGTCAGCGCCGCTCGTTGACTAATCCACCAACCAAGCGCGAACCCACCGCCGCTGGTTTCTGAAGTCAGGGATGTTGTTGCAGCTGATCCAAACAACTCAAGCGTGAAACCTGTGTGTAACGCGCTCGCTTTAACAATCGGCGGCTGATACGGCACAACGTATTGCGAGCTGCCCCAGGGCGAGGGGGCTATTGGGTTTTCACTTGAGACGCGTGGCGGGACAGCCGTGGTGGTTGGCGTGGTTACATCCGCTGCGGTTGAGGCGCTTGGCGTGCTGGCAGCTACCGGCGTTTGCGCATCGGTTGCTTGCGCATGGGCGGCGGCATGCCATACGAGAATCGGGAGCATGGTGATTGCAATGATATTTTTATTCACGACACGTGCCTCCAAAACAGCTTGCACTTAGGCACTCGTCGTTCCATTTGCAAGCCTCGCCAAATGAGCCAAAACCCCGGCAGATATTTTCGCGGCAGTGCCATCCGCTGCCGCCACAATCACTATCAAATGTGCATTCGCTAACGCGGCTAGCCGGCGCCAGCCTTCGGTTTGCAGGTACGCCCACGACGCGATGCTCAACGACCGTAGGTGCATTTCGCGCGCCTTCGGTATAGCCATCGCGATAGGCAACTTGGGTGGTAGCTTGCACGTCAATCGTGCACATCTGCGCCCAATCGCTGTTCATTGGCTGACGATTGAAGCCGGAATTGTACGCAGCCTGGAATGTCAGTGCCGGGTTGCCGCAGAACCGCAGCGCTGCCTGATAGTTAGCGTCGTAGGCCTCTCGTCGAAAGTGACTGGCGCAGGACGAAAGGGTCCAGACAGCCGCTAACATGGTGAATCGAACAATCATGAAATCTCCTTGGTTGCTGCTTCAACCAAGCTATTTGATCTTGTCGCAACAAATCGTAGGCTCGCATCAAGAACGAGTTGTAACCATCTGAAATACAACAGGAAGCTTTGGTTGATTTATGAGTTTCATTTTGTTACCAGACCAACATGGCGCACGAATCAAAAACCATGTGGGTGACCCGCGTGGTTGGCGATGGCCGCGCTGCCTTCCCGCAGCTTCGAGTTGGGGATGAGGTGATTGCAGAAATATTAGCTGGCCGGTTTGAGCGTGGGGAGCATTCGCTGTTGTTGGCTGCTGACGAATTGTTCTTGGCGGCAGCATGCGCAATAGGTGACCGCCAAGCGCTTGAAATTTTTGAACAGCGCTACTTTGGCATCATCAAGCCTGCGCTGGCGTCAATGAGGCTGTCGCGAGATGACCTTGCCGACGTGGAACAGCTTTTGCGAATCCGCTTGTTCGTCGCCGAACCTGGCCAGGTCGCACGCGTCGTGACCTACGCGGGTACCGGTCAACTCGGTGGGTTGGTGCGCGTCGCCGCGGTGCGCCTGGGGATCAATCGATTGCGGGAACGTGGCCGGATTGAGCGCGATGACGAGGGCTTCGAACGCATTGCCGGCGGCGTTGATTCACCAGGCATACAAAAACTAAAAGCGGTTCATCGCGATGCCACCAAGCAAGCGTTTGTCGCGGGCATCGCAAGCCTCGAGCCTCGCCAGCGATCACTGCTACGGCTCACGTATGTAAATTCGACATCCATTGACGGCATTGGACAGATATACGGGGTTCACCGCGCGACCGCCGCGCGCTGGGTGGTCCAGGCTCGCGATACGCTGGCGGTTGCGGTGCGCCGCCGGCTTGCCGAAGATTTGGGCGTGGCCATAGCCGAAATCGACGACGCGCTGCCGCTGATTGAATCGCAATTGGAGCTGAGCTTGGAGCGCCTGCTAAAAACCAAAGTAGCCTAACATTTATGCAAACATGTTTTTCAGAACCTGAGGCGTACGAGTTGGTCAGCGGCAAACTTGATGCTGCATCAACTGCGTCGGCCCACGATCATCTGGATAGTTGTGACGCATGCCAAGACCTGGTTGCTACGTTGGTCGCCGTAATGCCACATCCTCGGGCGATTGGGCGTTATCAAGTTTGCGGCACGCTGGGTCGCGGAGCGATGGGGGATGTCTTCGAAGCCGCTGACCCACAGTTAGGCCGCCAGGTTGCAGTGAAAGTTTTGCGGGTTGGAAGGCAGCATGCGACTGCGAAGGCACGACTGCTCACCGAAGCGCGTGCAATTGCCAAGATTTCGCATCCGAATGTGATTTCGGTGTACGACGCTGGCGAATACGACGACGAAGTTTTCATGGTTATGGAACTAATCCGTGGCGGCACGTTGCGCGCAATGTTAGCCAAGCCAGCGAAAGCGCCGATGCCTTGGCAAGCGCGGTTGCAGATATGTGTGGCGGCTGGTCGTGGTATTGCCGCTGCTCACGCCGCCCAGCTTACACACCGCGATATTAAGCCCGATAATATTTTACTATCCGACGACGGGCGCGTGTTAGTCACCGACTTTGGCTTGGTGGGCGGTGATGCGCAACGTGCTGCTTGGTTGTCACAATCAGTTGACTCGTTTAGCGGCGCTCGCGTCACGGCAACGCTGACGGAAACCGGTACCATTTTAGGGACCCCCGCGTACATGGCGCCTGAATTGTTGTTGCCGACCTCCGCGCAATTAGTAGTAGCCAACGACCGTAGCGATCAATTTAGTTTCGCCGTCACATTGTATGAAGCGCTCAACGGCGAGCGACCGTTTGTTGGGACAGATTTGGCCTCGCTGCAAGCTGCGCTCGCGCGCCCGGCGCCGATGTTGAAACTACCCGATGCACCCGCGCAGTTAGCGACGGTGATCGATCGTGGGTTGGCACTTGACCCCGCCGCCCGATGGCCGTCGATGACTGATATGCTAAATGCGATTGACCAAACAATGAGTCGCTGGCGCCGCCGCCGTTGGACGATGTTGGTTGGTGCCGGCGTCGCTGTCGCCGGCATTGTCGGCGCGGTGACGATGTATGCTGCGCAATCCACGAAATCGAAAGTTAGCTGTCATGATGGCGCGGGTTCGCTGGCCGCAATATGGAATGACGAAACCCGCAGCCGTTTGGGTCAGGCTTTTGCCGCCAGTGGTTCGCCGCTAGGCCGTGGCACGTGGACGGTGGCTGAGAAGAGCCTCGGCGGTTATGCCGATAGCCTTGCGGCCGTGACTGACCAGGGTTGCCGCTTGACGAAAAACATGCCGGCTACTGCGGTTGAGGTGGTGACGCGATGCGTGGTCGCACGGCAGCGAGAATTTCAAGCCATGTTAGATGCGTTTGCTAAACCAACGGATGCACAAGTGCAGCGGTTTAGCGCCACCGTTGGTCGGCTTGTTGATCCTCATCAATGCTTGCAACTTAGTGACCTTTTAGACGAATTGCCGCTGCCTAATGACCCCGCGATCGCCGCGCAAGTCGCACAACTCGACACCGAATTGATAGGCATCTCCGCGCGCTACGCAGCTGGCGGCTGGGCGGAAGCGGAGCTGGAACTTAAGCGTATCGCTGATGCGGCTACCGCGATCGGCTACGCCCCGCTAGAGGCCCGTGCCGAAAAGGCGCGAGCTAAACAGCTGCTCGACACCCGCAAGCTCGACGAAGCAATTGCGGCAATGGATCGCGCAGTTTTGGCAGCGGAACGCAGCCGCGCGCATCGAGTTCGTGCCGATCTTCTATTGGCGCGTGCGTTTGCGGCAAGTGAACAACGCAAACATGGCGAAGCGCTTGAACATCTTAAGGTGGCGGAAGCGGTGATCGACGGCCTTGCTGATTCGGCAACCCATCGTGCGCATCTTGCAAGCTACCGTGCGACGGCGCTTAGTGCACTAGGGCGTGGCGAAGAAGCGGTGGCGCAAGCCCGCAGTGCCGTGACCTTGTATATTCAAACCGAAGGTGAAACTTCGACGTCGTTATCCAATCCCTATACGATGCTTGCTTTTGCAGCGTACCGGCAAGGCGATCTGAAAACAGCGGGTGAACTTCTTCGCAAGGTGGCAGACATCCAGCTGCAAACACTCGGCGACGCGCATCCGCATACCGGCCAAGCACTTAGTCAGGTGGCTTCCGTTGAGCTAGAGGCAGGCGACCTTGATGGCGCGCAGCACCATAGTGAACGCGCACGCGAAATCATCGGGCGCGCTTTAGGCACTGATGCGTTTCTCTACGCCAAAGTGTCGAGGCCACTCGTGGCCATTGCGGCGCAACGAGGAGAATTGGCCAAGGCCGAAAAGTTTGCCCGCGAAATCGTTGGCGTCGTCGAAAAAGTGCATGGCGTTGATAGCGCGCCGACGGCGCCCCACCTTGCTGACCTTGCTGATGTGCTGCAACGTCAACGCGCCTTACCTGATGCCCTCGCATTGTTTGAGCGGGTGGCGCACATTAACGCCTCGGCTGATGCGCCGCCACTTACACAAGCGTTGGACGCCAAAAATGTTGCGGGCGTGCTGGCAGACATGGGACGGTGCAAGATGGCGCTGCCGGGATACAGACACGCGACATCGCTGTTGCGGGGTGACGCCGCAGATCCGCTGACGTTGGCTGAGGTAAATCTTGGCTTAGCCCGCTGTGCCATCGCCACCGGTCAAGCCAGGACGGCGCGGGTGCCGTTAGCGGCCGCGAGAAAAGTCGTCGCTGCCGCAACAACACCGTTTGAGCATTTGTTGTTGGTGCAAGGCAACTGGCTGCAAGTGCAAGTCGATTGGGCCACCGGTAATCACCAAGCAGCCATTGTGTTGGCACAAGCGACAGTCAAGATGATTAGCAGTGATGCCCTCGAGGTGGAAATCGGTCGCGCACTTTCGACCTGGCTAAAGACTCACGTTCGGTAGCTGAGCAATCACGAGCGGTGGCGGCGCATCATCGCGGCCAGATATGCGCGATGCAGATTCACAACCGCCGCCGCGGTGCCGCCGCGGTCAGGATGTTCTAGAAAAGCGAGACGACGAAACGCGCTTTTGATAGTAAATGCTCGCCGTAGCCCGTGGTGCAAGGCGTTGATCGATGTGCGTTGCTCGCACGATGCAAAAAGAACTTCGAGACATTCAGCAGCAGCTGCAGCAACAACCTCGCGGGCGGAGGTGGCGGCCCACGCAGGACCTGCGGGCTAAGATTTTGGCGTGGGTGACGGTGGCGCAGCAGCAGGGCCAGCAGTGGCCCGATATTTGGATCGCAGTGCGGGTCGACAAAGCGCGGATCAAGGCGTGGCCAAAAGCCGCGCAAGCGCAATCCTCGGCGAGCGCTGGGCCGCTGGCCATGGTGCCGGTGCAACTCGCGCCAAGCAGCATGCGCGACAGCGCTGCACTGATCACCCAAGCCGCCGATATCGCGGAGCGACTCCATCATCACCCCGAGGT
>JAGPDK010000277.1 GCA_018057605.1 Kofleriaceae bacterium
GCTGTACATCGCGCCCACGTTGAGCGGAATGAAGTCGGCGAAGATGAACCCCGTAGCACTGTCAGCAATCTCAATTTTGGCGAGGTTGGTCGATGCATGCACGGCCAATTTTGGATTGACCGAGAACGCAAAGCCGACTGGCAACTGCAAAAATTTGGGATCGTTCGCTTCAACCGTGACGCCGCCAACTGTCACCGAGGTCTTGTCAAGGCCGAGCACCAATTGGTTGCCCGAGTACAACGCCATCTTGTCGCTGAGGCGGTAACGCAGGTCAGCGCCTAAGACGATTGGATCGATTTTTTCGAAGAGCACGTTGTAGCCCGCGTTGACACGAGCAGCCAAATCGAGCTTGCCGCCAGCCGCGCCCGAAAGCGCTGCGTAACCAGCCGTGACTTCCAAGGCACCTTTGATTTCGAAGTCTTTGAGGCTAAAGCCGTAGCCTACGCCCACGTCAATTTTGTCACTGACGCCGTAGCGTGCCCATAGACCTTGCGATGGACCAGGGATGGCGCCGGTGCCATCAGCGCCAAGGCTGATTGGGAATGGATCTTTGAGGCCAATGCCAATACCAGCGCCGACGACGATTTTGCCTTTGGCAACCGTCAGCGAACCGTTGATGAGGTCATTGGTAATATGACGGCCGCCCACAGGCGCAGCATCGGTTGCGGTTGCTGCTGGTTCGGCCGCTGGCTCAGCAGCTGGTTCTGCCGCTGGTTCTGCCGCTGCGGTACCGGCGGCGGAATCGGCTGCTGGATCGGCAGCCGGCTCTTCGCCTTCAGCGTAGGCAACGTTGGCTGCGAGCGACAAAGTTGCGAGAGTTGCGACAAAAAAACTAGACTTGATCATTTCCGAGAGCTCCTTGATTAACTGACGAACTGTGTTTACGAGAATTATTGTGAGCCGATTTTAGGCCAGGCCGCAACTTTTCCACCTCAACACCGTACTTCTATAGCTAGGCATTTACCCAGATGCCAGCTTGAGGGTACAAACATCACATGATGGGGATCCACCTGCGCAGCTGGTTGCATTTGACGGTATGTTGCGGTTTGATAGCTAGTTGCGCGCATCCGACTAAAAAAAAGGCTGTGGCGCCGGAGCTCGACGTGGTTCAGCCGTGGGCCGACCCAGAACTGGATGGCCGGGCCAGTCGCCCCAGCCAATTTCGGGATCTAGGCAAAGCAACGCTAAATCATCGCGCGCCGAACTACATGATTCGCCATGCGACTATCATGACGGCGACCGGCGAGGTGTATGCCCCCGGCACGCTGATGATGCACGGTGGTGCTATTACCTACGTTGGCCTCGATCGAGATGCACCCGCAGCGCCGGCTGACACGCTTGAAGTCGATGGCACCGGCACGGTGCTTACCCCGGGCCTGATCGATGCGCACTCGCATATTGGCGTGTACAGCGCACCGAGTGGTCGCGGCACCACTGACGGCAATGAAATGACGGCACCGATCACGGCGCAAGCTCGCGCCGAATACGGCTACGCACCGAACGATCCGCAAATCACTCGAGCACTTGCCGGAGGCGTGACCACCGCGCTGATTTTACCAGGCTCGGCGAATCTAGTCGGTGGCCGCGGCTTTACCGTGGCCATGCAACCCGCGCGCACGGCCGACGAGGCGGCGTTTATCGGTGCGCCAGCCACCATCAAAATGGCCTGCGGCGAGAACCCCAAGCGCGCCTACGGCGACAAAGGCGGCCCTGCCACTCGAATGGGCGAATATGCTGCATTTCGCTCGGCGTTTGCCGATGCGTCGGAGTACGAACGCAAAGTCAGCGCCTATTCGCGCGAGCGCGTACAGTGGTTAGCCCGCCGCGAACGCGCCACTACACTCAATGCCGAATGGAAGAAAAAGTCTGCAGCGCCAGGTATCAAAGGCGAAGTGGGCCCAACGCCACCCGCCCGCGACATCAAACTTGAAACCTTGGCGGCTGTGTTGCGCGGTGATGTGCTGGTGCAAATCCATTGTTACAAAGCCAGCGACATGGCGCAAATGATCGCGATTGCCGACGAATTCGGCTTCAAGATTCGCTCGTTCCATCATGCGCTCGAGGCCTACAAAATTCGCGACCGGCTTACCCAACGCAATATCGCAATCAACACCTGGGCTGATTGGTGGGGTTTTAAATTCGAGGCATTTGATGGCATCCCCGAAAACGCCGCGTTGTTCACCGAACAAGGTGGCCGCGCGACGATTCACTCGGACTCACCGATTGGCATTCAACGCCTCAATCAAGAAGCCGCCAAAGCCCTGACCGCCGGGCGCGCCGCGGGCGTGACCTTAACCGACAGCGATGCGCTGCGCTGGATCACTGCGAACCCAGCCTGGGTGCTCGGCATTGATGCGGTAACCGGCACGTTGGAAGTTGGCAAGCGCGCCGACGTTGTCATGTGGTCGGGCTCGCCGCTGTCGGTGTACAGCCGCGCACTGCGGGTATTTATCGCCGGCGAAGAAGCCTTCAATCGTGCGGTTGGATCGGCCCTAACGGATTTTGAACTCGGCAATTCCGCCCACGATCGCGGCCCTGTTGAAAGCAAACAACCATGAAGCGCTATCTGGCTCCGATGCCCACATCGATCCCGTCGATCAAAAAAGGCGCCGCGGCAACCACCGCTGCACCGCTTTGCCTGCTTGCGATCACCGCAAGTTGCGCCGCATTCACCGTCGGTTGGGCCGCTACCGCCCATGCCGAAACCATCGCAATTACCGGGGCCACGATCTATCAAACCCCGAGCAAAAAGTTGCTCAATGCAACGCTGGTTATGCGCGATGGCGTCATCGTCACGGTCGCGCAAAACGGTGCCGTGCCAAAAGGCGCACGCGTGATTGATGGCCGCAACCACGTGGTCACCGCAGGTCTCATTGAGGCCGCGTCGACCTTGGGCTTGGTCGAAGTAGATCTAGAAGCCACTGGCAATGACGGTCGCTTTGGCAATGCCAGTACCGTGCATGCTGCCTACCGCGTCGTCGACGCTTACAACGCCCGCTCGGTGGCGGTACCGGTTGCGCGCAGCGGCGGTGTCACCTCGGCCGTGATTCGGCCGACCGGTGGCATCATCGCGGGGACCGCAGCCTGGATGGCGCTTGAAGATCAACGCACGGCCCAACCGCCGCTGCGCGACAGCGTGGCCATGGCCGCAGCGCTCGGCAATCAAGCCTTGGCCAGTGGTTCGCGCGGCTATGCGATCGCGGCATTGCGCGAGTTGCTCGACGACGTGGTGAGCTACCAACGCAACCGCAACCAATACGAGCGCAATCAAAGCCGCGCACTGCTTGCGAGCCGCAGCGATCTCGAAGCGTTGTTGCCTGTGGTGGCCGGCAAAATGTTGCTGCTGATCCGCGCTGATGCTGAAGTTGATATCCGCGCCGCGCTGGCCTTGGCCAAAACTCGCAAGATACGCATTGCCATCGAGAGTGGCACCGAAGCGTGGCGCGTAGCCAAAGAACTTGCCGTCGCCAAAGTGCCCGTGGTCGTCGATCCGACCGCGAATCTACCCGACGACCTAGCGGCGCTCGACGTCCGCGACGACAACGTGGTGTTGCTCGACCGCGCTGGCGTGCAGGTAATTATTTCAACCCTCGGCAACGCTTCCAACGCCCGCATGTTGCGGCAACTCGCCGGCATCGCGGTGAGCTTGGGCCTACCCTATCCCACCGCGCTGGCCGCCATTACCAGTACGCCGGCCCAGGTATTCTCCGAGGGTGCACCGACGCGGGGCACGCTCAACGTGGGTCAAATTGCCGATGTCGTGATGTGGACCGCCGATCCGCTCGAATTGGCCACGCAAGTCACCACCGTGTTCATCAATGGCGTCGAACAATCGGCCGCGTCGCATCAAACCAAGCTGCTCCAGCGCTATCGCAAATTGCAGCCGTAGCGGAATGATCATCAAATATGTGACGAATACTCAGCCGGGCAAAGTCCCTGGCTGCGCCCAATGCCTCAGTCTTCGAGCTGCGCAAGCGGTCGCGTGCCCCACGGATGCTTATCAATGTAGGCATCGGCGCGGCGCTTTTGGTCGTACGAAAGACCGGCACTGACCGCGGCGCTGAACCAAGTTCCAAATTCGAGGGCGGTGGCCAATCGATCGTCGGGATTTTTTGCTAAGCCAAGCGCTAGCACCCGATCAACATCGGTTGGCAACTGTGCCAAGATCGAAGGTTGCGTCGGCACGCGATACACCACGTCGTACAAGGTGGTGGGCACGTCTTTGCCGGTAAACGCTGGATGCCCAGTCACGCTGCGATACACAATCGCAGCAAGTGAATACACATCGGCACGATGATCAACATCACCGCCTTTGGCTTGTTCCGGCGACATATACGCCGGCGTACCCACGATATTGCCTCGGGTCAGCGTGCCGGTGCCGCCGCTTTTACTCACGCCGAAATCGAGGATCTTCCAGCGCTTATTGCCATCGCGCTCTTCAGCAAGGAATACATTTTGCGGTTTGAGATCACGATGCACAATATTGGCCAGCCGCGCCGCCTCAAGGCCGATCGCGAGTTGACTCACCAGGGTGGTCACTTGCTCAGTCGGTAGCCGACGCTGCCGGCGCAACTGATGCGCCAAATCCGTGCCGCGCAAACGTTCCATGGCGATAAACGGCAGCTCCCCCGCCGTCGCGCCGACTTCAACGATGCGCACCACATGCGGGCTATCGAGACGCGCCGCATGTTCGGCTTCACGCAAAAATCGACGCAGATGGTGATCTTCGCCGAGAGTGCCAGGCCCCAAGAGTTTCACCGCGGCTTCGCGTTTATCGGTCAGCGAGTGCGCTTCATAAACTTCACCCATGCCGCCACGTCCGATCAACATGCCTAATCGAAACGAACCAACCACTTGCTCGGAGTAGCGGCCTGGTCCACCAACTTTGATAGCGCGATCGAGTTCAGCCCGTACTTCAGCGAGCATCGCCTCGCGTTGCGCCACCGAGCGCACCGCGAGTTCTAAGCGCGACAACGCATCGATGGTGACCTTGCGTGAAAATCGTGCGGTAACAAACGTGATCAAATACAAAGCCTGGACGCCAAGGCAAACAACAATTTGCGCTTGCACCGAGAGATGGCCGATTGGCAAAATCGAGCGATCTTTGATCACGCCCGAAATAATTGCGGCTGACATCGCGAAATGCAGAAATGCACAAACTGCGTACTGCAGCAGCCGCACCCGTACATCAAGTCCCAACGAAAAAAAGTAAATGCCATACAAGATCATCGCCACTGCCGGCGACGCCAGGCCCCAGTAGTACACGCCACCATACGAACTGATGGCGACGATGGTTGCCGCAAACGAAAGCTTGCCCACCGTGTACCGCGCCGGATCACGAATGATGTGATAGAGCAACCCGGCGCCGACGCAGACCAACACACAACCGGCCATCACGACGCGAAATGCAAGCGGATCACCGTCGAGTAGCGCCACCGAACCCGCGGCACCAATCGACAGCAGCACGGACATCAGTAAGAACACCCGCATGCGTTCGATCTCTTCGAACTTCATGGCTTCGCTCGGTGAAGTCGTGGTCGAATAGCGGGTGGCTACTCGGCTGGCGTTGGTTTCGACGCCTCGGCTAGCAATTTGCTGAGTCGGCTGGCCATGAATCGAATCGACCGGGCCGGTGCCACGCTTGTCGCGGCCGTGCATCGCAATCGGTGCCAGCTCACGGCCGGCCCCGTGCGAACGCGGCGCGACAGTCGCTTCAGCATCGACATCGGCCGCCGCGTGATCAACACCATCGGATTGCGAGCCCTCGCGCGCCGGTATTTCGGCTTTGCGCGCGGCTGGCCCCAGATCAATCGTTGGCCGGTCGTCGTCGCGTCGCCCCATTACTTCGATAATGATAGCTCATGTGATCGAGGTTTGCGCCAACTTCGCGACAAACCAATGGCTAACCTTTCGTAACTACGCCGATTATTCCACAATCACACGGTCGCTCGCGCCGCGTCCGAAGGTTTCGGGCATGTACATCTCTTCGGCTTTGGTCGGCGGCACCACAAAATTGCCCGGCGTCGTTGCACGCGCCACGTACTCATAGCTGTGCACACCTGGCCACAACATCGCAGCGAACGCTTCAACTCGCTCGTCGCGCATGTTCTGGTGTTCGTACCAAGGGCCGTACCACCACCAATACGGTCCCATCGATTTGTCAGCGGCGTTGGACATAGGGATTGGCCCCGTGGTGGCAAGGGCAGGATTCATCGGCTCAAGCCCGGCCGGCAACGGATCGACGAGCGCCACATGATAACGACGGTTTTCATTCACCATCGTCAACTTGACGCGAATCCTCGCACCGGCTTTGATTTTCCAGGTGCCATCAGCGCCACGCGAAACATCGGCGGCATTGTCGACGCCTTCATATTTGCGTTCAATCACAAAGCCATAATCGGCAGCGGCAAGCTTGAGATCCGCCGGCGCGTAGATCATGCCAATGCGGTAGTACAACCGACCCTTGCCATCTTTTTGAATGATGAGGTCCTGCTTGTCGTGAGCCGCAACATCTTTCATGGAGATGCTGGTTTGACTGTATTCGGTGGTGCGGCCTTTAAAAGCGTGGTCGCCAGCGTAGTCAGCGCCGAGCCACATACGCGCCACAAAATCTGGCGTCACTTTTTCATAGGTGCGGAAGTACAGATCGAGCGCTAGCAACGCAAAGGCGTTTTCACCGGTGTTGAGCCAACGGCCAGCTTTGCGATGCGCAAGCAAGCCCGTGACGACCTTCGGGATCAAATCCAAATCTTTTTGCTCTTGGATCAATGACTCCAACATAATGCCGTCGACGCGGCGGTCCGACGACAAGATGAGATGCGCACCATCCTTGTAGGCGGTTGTGAAGTTGGCAGCGCCGGCAGTCTCCGACACTTTGTTCATGACGTGACGCACAATTGCTTTACGCTCGGTCTCGGCGGACTTTTGCCCTGCCAAGGTGCCTAACAACCAACCAGTTGCTTCCATCGGCAGTTTTGGCAAGGTTGCGCCGGCTAACAATTTCTGCGCTTTGTTAACGTCAATGTCGCCATTAAGTTTGCGCACGTACAGCGCATAGCTCGAAATCGACCAGCGTACTTCGTCGCTGTAATACACATCGTAATGCGATTCGATATCTTTAAGGTATGCCATCGCGCGATTGAGCATCGACGCTGGCACGGTGTAGCCTTTGAGTTTGGCGCGAACCAACGCATTCGCAACGTGCACGGTCAAGAACGGCCACGATGGCCGGCCGCGCTCCCAAAATGCAAAACCACCATCGCCGTTTTGCATTTGGGTTAACCGCTCCATGTCCGCAGCGACGCGCGCTTCCATTTCCGCTGGCGTCGGCATCTTGGCAACCTTAAACGCCGTGAGCACATCGCGCAGCGACGCAATCGCTAAAATTCGCGACGCCCGTTGCTCGGCACATTCAAACGGATACGTCACGATGTACAACACCGCGTCGGTCAGCGCTTGGAGATTGGTCGATGCAGTGGTGACTTCGAGCCCACCGAATTGCGTGACCACTTTGCCAGGCAACGCTACCGGTTGACGGATCGCGCCGTCGTCAATCACGCCGTAGGTCGCGAAGGCTTCGGTGGTGGCTGGGGTCCA
>JAGPDK010000278.1 GCA_018057605.1 Kofleriaceae bacterium
CATTAGTTGGGGGTCACCACGCTCGTGTTGGTGGAATCAATCGGCCCGATACCGTCATCGCGGCCGGTGCCAAGTTCGCCATTTTGCTGTGGGTCAGCGCCGGTGCCGAGCACGCCCGTAGTGGAGCCGACGGTAACTTCGACTTCAAGTTGAGCACGTGCACCGCCAGCAAGGATGCACGCTGTGCCGGTCAAGCCATCGACCACCGCGCCCGTGCAACCGGTAACCACAATCACCACGGTCGAATCAGTATCGACGGTGGCGCCGCCAGGATCACTGGAATTATTTCGATAAGCAATGTCATAGCCCAGTCGATGATTGCCGAATGGATAGTCAACGACCGGCCCCTGATTGCGACCGGCACCGTAGGCTAGATTCCATTGCGTTGGATCTTGCAACTCCGGCGAGAACCGAAGTGCAGGATGCACAGCAAATCGATCACGGAGAAATTTACCCGCAACCACCAAGCCCGATTCGGCAGCGTTGATAGCTTGTGCATGGGCTCGTTGTTGCGACGTTGCGTTGAGTGATCGCTTCACCGACAACACCGTTAGTGCGGTGACGCTGGCCAAGCCGGCGAGGATGACAATTGTGGCAGCCATAATGCCGCCGGCCTGACTGTCCCGTTTGTTCAGTCTGCTCATCGGAAATAATGGTACGCCGATCTTGCGTGGGATGCCAACACGCAATGCAGGAAGCTAGCAAGGTTGATCGGCCGACGATGTATCTGGGCAACCTACACCGGCGTTGCGTCCCTACTCGCGCGACGCGATACCCCACGCAAATTTTTAGTCACAATTTGTAGATGATATCGTGCGCGCCGCGCGTTGTTGGTAGGCTATGGCCCTGCCCGCGCGTCTACTGCATGAACCACCTTGGCGTTTAGCGCTACGCCGGGTTCGACGCGCCCAGCTTGCCGTGGTGCGGCTGGTACGCTGGGCCAACGAACCGCAATTTGCGCCGCACTACGCCAGCGAACGGCCGTTGATCTGCCTTGGCACGGTGCGCAGCCCGATGGTGCGGGCCGGCGCGCATCCCGAACTTGAACGCGGCAAGCGCCATAACGTCACATTAGCGTGCACCGCGATTGACGGCGTAAGCCTGAGCCCAACGCGACCGTTTTCATTTTGGCGCAGCGTTGGGCCGGTGAACCAACAACGTGGCTTTATTGCCGGCATGGAATTGCAAGCCGGCTGCGCCGTGCCAACCATTGGCGGCGGCATCTGCTTGTTGTCGAATGGACTGTACCAACTCGCGGCCGAACTTGGTTGGCAGATCCTCGAACGCCATGGCCATACCGCGGCGGTTGCCGCCGTTGATGCCCTAGATGCCACCGTTGCGTTTCCGCACGTTGATTTACGCTTTGCACCAACCGCACCGGTGGTGTTGTCGGCCGAGGTTCGTGGCGATGTCTTGGTGCTTGCTGCGTGGGCCGAGGTGGCCCAAACTTCGACAGTGACGATTGTGCGGCAAGTAACCGCGATGAGCGAAGTGCTCGTCGAGGGCGCCGCCGTCGCGACGGCAGCGCGGCAGCATCATGTGGTTATTTCGCGGCTGATTCACGACGGTGCAACCACCCGCCGCGAGCAGTTATCGGCGCAAACCCGGCGGCAGCTCGACGCCACGCAGCCAAGCTGTTTGTCGTGCAATGAAACCGCATGCGCCGACGGCAACCGGCTGCTGCTGCGCGCGGGGTTGCAGCGTGACGCGGTACCGAAATGAGTTCCAACTGATGCCGCAGCGAATGCCAACATGACGACGGTTTGTATCGCTGCGTCAGCATCGCCGTGGCTCGCGCCAATGGTGCAACGACTCGCAGCGCACGATGCCGTCACGTTGTGGGCGCCGTGGGCGAATGACGGCATCGCTGCACAGCTGCCTCGACGGCTCCAGCAACTTGTGCCAGCACGTATCGGCGGGTTTCTACGTCGACGGCAACTGCCACTCATGCCAGCCTTCAACGGCCGGGTGGTTACCGATCCGCGCTGGCTAGCAGTGCAAGGTGTCATGCGTATGTGGACGCACAACTCACGAGCGCGCGAACTGCGCGCAGGGTTGTTTGAGCGGCGCATGTTAGCGGCGTGGACCTGTCGTCGTTTGCAACGATCGAGTGCCGAAGCCACAATGCTTGTTGCAACATCGTTAGCAGCACGAGAGCCGTTTGCCTTAGCCAAAGCACTCGGCATGCGCACCGTGCTGTTTTTAGATCTGCCGCATCTAGCGACCTTGCACGCCGACCTAGACCGGGCCGCGCAGCGATGGCCGACAGATCAATATTTACGGCATTTCCGCGCACCAGCGTGGACCATCGCTCGGCAGCATGCCGAGTTCGAACTTGCCGATCACATTATTGTCCGGGGTCCGTACGCTGCAAGTTCGGTAGCGACGCGCACGCGACGACGCCTGACCGATATTGAAGTCTTACCCACGCCGGCAATCGGGCCGGTGATCGAACTTGCGACTTCGCCAGATGCGCCGCTGCTACTTGCAGGACCAGCCGCTGGCCGTAATGGCTTTACGCTTGCGGCTGACGCTGCCGCGCAACTTGGCAGAACGTTACTGGTACGTAGCAGCGCAGCAACCGACCCGCGGCATCGTGCAGCACCAGGTGTGCGGTGGCTTGACCACGACGCGCCGCTACCGCGTACCGTGGCAGCCATTGTTGCACCGGCAGTATGTGAGGCGTTTTTACCTTGCACGCCCGGCGCTGGCCTCCACGTCGTCGGTAGCGACAAAGTTTCAGGCGTGACCGATGTCGTCGACCTTACGGTTGATTCACTGGTGAACGCAGTAATGAGCGCATTGCGTCAGTAATTTTCTGTCCATGAACAGTGGGGTATTTGGCTAGTTTCCGGTCGCGCAGCGCTTGCGCCCGCGATTAGGGCCACGCTACAGACAGCACATGTGGAATGATTTTAAAGCATTTGCGTTCAAGGGTAATGTTGTCGATCTCGCTGTCGCGGTGATCATCGGTGGCGCGTTCGGCAAGATTGTGTCGGCATTGGTCGACGCAATCATCATGCCGTTAATTGGCAAAATTCTGCCTGCGGGCGGCTACGAACGCTGGGCCCCCGGAGGCATCAAGTTGGGCCTGTTCATCGGCGCAATCGTCAACTTCTTAATCATCGCCGCAGTGCTCTTCATTGTTGTATCAGCGATCAAGAAAGTCACCGAGAAGCCTGCGCCTCCGGCGGCGCCACCAGAACCAACCGCGCAGGAAAAGTTGCTCACCGAAATCCGCGACTTGCTCAAGAAATAATTTCGTTACTACGCTCACTGATGACAACCCACGCAGCGCGGCTAACTACCGCGCTGTTTTTCATTTCGGATCGCCAGACCAGCCGCGCCGCTAACCAGCATCGCTTTGACATAAGGACAAAGCTGCTGGTTAGACTCGATTGTACAAGGAACCTTCCCACTGCTGGTCACTTAAGCTCAATCGCACGAAATCCTCGTTTACTGCGGGGTCTTACTCGGAACACGGACGGCTGACCTCCGACGACGGGCACCAGGCCTACCGCCCGCGCACTAAAGCCGTGGTCATCGCCGCAACCCACCCTGCGACGGCACCGCCGGCAGCGCAGCCAAGTGAACGGTCGGGTGAACGGTCGGCTCACAGCAGCTCCGAAGGGGGCGACGCGGAGGTTGCACGGAAGTTGGCTAAGTTGCCGATGATCGACGAGGAATTGCGAATTGGCGCGATGTCATATTCGTAGGCCCGGGCGATTTCTCGAGTGGCAACGGCTGAAAAAGAAGAACTCTGGATCGCATACGCTAAACGCATGCCAGCGTCACAGCTCGATAAATTGTGCCGCTCGTATCAGAACGTGCAGGCGTAAGATCAAGCGCACGGGGCAGAAGCTGGAGCGATGACGGCGGCGCAAGTTGCGGCGCAGCGCACGGTGACGCGGCGAACGCTGGACAACGGCATGGTGAAGTTTGAAGTGGTACTGCCCAGCGATGAAGCGGCAATGGTTTGGGCGGCGCTCAATGCTGCAAGTGACACGTCGAAGACGGAACCGACTCCCGCAGAACCGCCGCCTGTCGCGGAACCGAATCCCGCAGCGGAACCGACTCCCGGAACATTTGCCTGCGGAACAGCGAACTGCAAAAGCACCATCGCCTTCTGACCGTGGCCGGCAGCGTGCCAATGCGTTCATGGATATTATCCAAGATCGCATGCGCGGACATCGACCTCAGCGCACTCCGGTCGAAATCATCATCACGGTGCCGCACGCCGGCCTGCACGGCTCCGCGGAACCGGCGGATTTAGCCATGATGGCCGACGGCGAAATCATCGCGGCCGCCACCGCACGCCGCTTGTGCTGCGACGCTGGCGTGGTGGTTGCCCTCGTCGACGCGCACGGCGTGCCGCTGTCTGTCGGTCGTAAAACTCGCACGATTCCAGCCGCAATCAAGCGTGCATTATTGCTGCGCGATCGGACCTGCCGCTTTCCGGGTTGCACGCACCGCCGCTACGTCGACGGCCATCACATCGAGCACTGGGCCAACGGTGGCGCAACGGCGCTGTCGAACCTCATGTTGTTGTGTGGTGCCCACCATACATTGCTGCACGAAGGCGGCTGCCGGGTCGAAGGTAACGGGGCCCATGGCTGGAATTTTTTCGATCATCGTAACCGTCGCATCGAGGCACAACCAGGCCGCGCAACAACAAGCGACGTTGGCGCGCGACGTGGCCTCGCAGCGTTGCACGATGCTCACGCGGCGCTCGCCATTACGGCCAACAGCAACGCATCAAAATGGACTGGCGGCCCGATCGACTATGCGAGGTGCATCGACTATTTGGTGCGACGCGCGGCGGTCGAGCATGCGGTCAACATCAAGGCCTCAAGCGTTGGTGAACCTGCGGAACGATCATCGAAAATGTCATCGAAAATGTGACGCGTGATCAGCTTGCCCGTGCCTTCTGCGTCACATTCAACTGGCAAGTCGCCGGCATTCAACCTGCCGCACGTTACTCGCGCACTTTTTTCGTGGATCATTCATTAACCGATCCTGGTTAGTTAGTCGAAACGTTTGTACGTGCGCGGCGGGGTCAGGCCAACCCGGTCAATGTGTAACGGCAAACGCTCATCCAGGTTGCCAACGGGCAATAGCTCCAACCGACTACCAACCGACGCGGCCAGGCACGAGTTGATTTCGACATCGACCCAAATCGCTCGGTGGGGTGGCATGGCGACAAGCACCGGCGTGTCGGGTCCGGCGCCAGGCAGACGCCCCGGCGATCGCGGTTCGCCTCGATACCAATAAAAGTTGCCGCGTTGTTCACAGTCGTCACCACCGGTCGGCGTCACTCGCTGCACGAACGAACCATCAAGCTCCACTTCAAGCTTGTATTTACCGTCAAGATCTACGCCGTGCCAAACGCCAGCGAGCCGCTGCATGGTGTTGATTTGACGCGACGAACTCTGCGTGCCGCCGCAAGCGCCTGCCGTGCATAATGCTGTCACTACGAGCCCGTACAATCGTCGCTGCATGGCGAAATAATACCCGGATTGGCCGGGTAATGCAGCGTTAGCCACAAACTTTGCCAGGACTTGCGCGGTTATCCGGTCCAGGCGACAATAACTTATGCGTTGGTTTCCTTTGTTGGCGGTCGGACTTCTGCTGAGTTGTGGCGCGCCGATCGCGAAAGACCACACCACCCGCCCCGATGACGCCGAAGAAGATGTTACGCCCAAAACCGCGGTTCGCGACGCCAAGGGCGTGTTCGATGAAATCATCAACGCCCTGCGCCGGGGCAAAACCGACGCACTGCTACCAACCGTCGTCGACCAACTGGTCGTGCTGGGCCCTGGCAGCACGCATGCGTTCACCTCGCGCAGTGATGCGGTGGTAGCGATGAGTGGTTATCTCGACCACCATAGCGACGCACTACAGATCAACGCAGGCAAACCCGTGATCGGCGTAGCCACCGGGGGCCATTCGGTTTGGCTGGTGCAAAACCTCACCGTCGGCAACGATGCCTTTATTGTCACCGCGCTGACCTCGGAAAAAAACGGCATCGCAAGGCTTGCAGCGGTGTTCTTATCACCATCAATGCCGATGAAAAAGATTCGCAAGGCCGCCAAAAGCGAACGGCTTACCATCCCATCGCAGGCCTTGCCACCGACGCTCAAAGACGACCCTGGCGCAGCCGGCGCATTAGCAGCATTTACCCTCGGGGTTGCCGATAACACCCGGTGGGAAGCCGACTTGATGGCCCAAAGCGAAACCGACAAAGCATTGGTGATCGGCCCGGCCGCCGAACAATTTGCGTCCGGCACCAAGGCGCTCAAGAAATACTGGAAAAAGCGCAGCGACAACAATGTGGTGCTAAAGCTCGTCGACAAACCTCGCAGTGGCATCACCGAAGATGGCCAGCTAGCCTGGGTGACGGCAGCAGTTGAGCAGACCGAGGAAAGCGATGACCCACTACCACTGCGTATCTTCGCAATCTATAGCCACGACGACGAAGGCGCTTGGCGCCTAGCCGCGTTACACCAAGCCGTGACCTCCACCGACGCGAAATGAGTCGCCGGATTTATTGCGTACACGTCACGGCTAATGTGCCGTTCCGGTCGGCGCAGGAAAATGCCCCAGTCGTACCTAACGCGGCACAGCCGCCGCTTTGACGGCACTCGCAAATGTTGCAACCGCCGCGCAGCACGCAACGATTCTCAGCAACGCCGCCAACGGGTACGGTCGTGACACAAAGGAATTCCTCGCTACACGCTATCGCGCCACAAGCTGTTTGCGCTGGTCCGGAACCGATAGGATCATTCGACAAGCACGCAGCCGTTGCCAGGGTACACAACCAACCAGCGACCAGCCAAACAGCAGATTTGAGCATTGCAGCGAGGGTCGGCCAAGCCGCAGATAATTTCAAGCGTTAAGCGATCTTGCAGGCCTGATCGAACGTCAGCCTCGGACCGCGTGGGTAGAGCTTGCCGGCGTCGCCATAACCAAGATTCATCAAGAACAGGCTTTGCCATGCGCCGTCGGGGAAAAACTCAGCGTTGACTTTTGCGGCATCAAAACCGGCCATGGGCCCGCAATCAAGGCCATGCGCGCGCGCGGCCAAGATAAAGTAGCCAGCGGCAAGGTGTGCGCTTTGCGAAGCACTGCGCTCGCGGCCCTCGGGCGGTAGCGCAGCCAGTATGTCGCGCATGCCAGGCACGACCGGGAATAACATCGGCATGTTTTCGAACCATGCAGTGTCCCATGCCATGATCGCAGTAACCGGTGCCGCCATGGTTTTTTCGAGATTGCCAGGCGCGACGGCCGGCCGCAATCGTGCTTTGGCGGCTGGCGATTTCACAAATAAGATCCTCAGCGGGTGACCGTTGGCTGCAGTTGGCCCCATTTTCGCGCTGTCATAGACCGCCATCAAGAGTTCATCTTCAACGGCCCGGTCCTGCCAACCGTTGTGGGTGCGCGCTTGCCGAAACAACAGATCCAACCCAGATGCGTCGAGCGTTGATGCCATGTTGATGGAATACGGCGGCGGAAGCCCCAGGTCAACGCGCGATGCTGCACCAGGTTGTTGCACGGGTGCAACGATGGGTACGGAACCGAGGCGGCCATTGAAAGGG
>JAGPDK010000279.1 GCA_018057605.1 Kofleriaceae bacterium
CGCTCACCAACCTGGTTCGATGTGTCAGTCGACACCGTCCGTGAATATCGGCAACTTGGCCTGGCCAGCATCGCCGCAGCGGCATTATTGGACGACGAAATAGCGCAAGGCCGCCAGCCGGTGTGGGGCGCGATCGACGACAATATCGCCTCGCATCGCCTGGCAGCCAGGTTAGGATTCACCGCGCATTCACGGGCGGCCATGGTCGTGCCGCAGGGCGCGCCACTGGGCGGGGCATGATGCGCCGAGGCCATGCCGGGGTCATCGCATGTTGCCTGAGTACGGCTCTTGTCGCCATGTTGCCAAGCACAACGGCGCGGGCCGAACCAAGCGACCGTGACTTGCTGCTGACCGGGTTTCTGTTAGCCCCGCCGACCTATTTCCTTGGCGTCACGCTGCATGAAGGCTCCCATGCGCTCGCAGCAAAAATCGTCGGTGCGGACCTGGTGTCGTTGTCCATTTTACCCGGCCGCGACAAACGTACCGGTGCCTTTCACTTTGGCCTGACCCGCGTCACCAAACTGCATGGCCGTGGCAATCGCGCGTTGTTTTTGGTCGCCCCCAAAATTACCGACAGCATTTTACTCGCCGGCTTCGGCGCGTTGGTGCTCACCGACGGCTGGCCGCGCAACCGCTACGGCCAACTGGTGCTGACCGTAGCCGCCACCGGCTTGTGGATCGACTTCGCCAAAGACGTACTGACGTTTTCAAAGTTCAACGATGTCATCAAACTTGGTGACCTCTGTTGCGTCAATACCGAGTGGAGACGGTTGCCGGCCCGGCTCATCTACGGCGCGCTCGCGGCCGGCTTTGGCTATTTGGTATATCGCGGCGTTGAACGCACGTTCGATTCCTCGCCTGCGGCTTCGGGCAGCCCGCGCTACCTCGACACGCCGTCGTGGTCGACTAGCTTATACTCGACGAATTTTTAGCAGCGGCACCACGCCGGTCGGCCACTCGCGATACCCTTGCTGGATGAAAGCAAGTGCAGTGTTAGTGATCATCGGCGGCCTGCTGGGACTCATTGGTTTTTTCATGCCGTTTGTTGCGCTCAAACAAGATGGCGTCGCCATTACCATGAGTGCGAGCCAGTTTGTGCGCGGTCAAATTCCGCATGTCAAAGCCGACGACAAAACCCAGCAAGTTGTCCTGGATTCTGCTGACGGCCGCGCTGCGATGCAAGCTGGCGTCGACGAAAGCACCAAAGCGATTGAGAATCTACAAGAGATCAAAACCTTCATCATCGTAGTGTACGCGGTGCCAGGCGTGCTGTTGCTGCTCGGTGCGATTGGCTTTTTGCGCCAACGGTTTGGTCGAGCTATCGGCGCGTTGTGCCTGTTGTTAGGCCTAAGCGTGTTGGGCATCGGTGCCCTGCTGCAGTCAGCATCGGAAGGTCAAGCCGGGCTTGGCGTGACGCTGTTACTGCCCGCCGGCGCCGCCGTAGCATTGGGCAGCCTGATTGCATTGATCAAGCCCCTGCGACCGGCCGCCGACAGCTTGCCGCGCGCAACCGCGCAAGGTTAACTTGTGGGCGTGCGGCGCGGGCTAAGGCCGGCTCGGTGTGCGTTGACTCACCGGCTGCCCCGCTAGACGCGCCACTGGATGCCTGCTGATGCTTAGCCCTTGGTCGGGCCAGCCCACTCACCGCCAAGACCTGGCCTCCCAGTAACCCGTGGGCCACCGGCAGTGCGCAGCCCCAACACGCGATACACTCGCAACTCTTCGGCCTTGCCTTTGACCTTCACCGGTGGCAAGGCCACAGCGTCAACACGCTCCCGCACGTGGCGATGCGTGTCTTCGGAAATAATAATTTCACCGGCCTTGGCGACGTTGACCAAGCGCGACGCGACATTCATCGCATCGCCGATCGCGGTGTACTGTAGCGCCCGCGTGGAACCAATCGCACCGGTAATTACATTGCCGGTATTGATCCCAATACCGATCAGAATCGGAGTCAGATTTTCAGCGGCGCGCGTTCGGTTGAACTCACCAAGCGCGTGCATCATCGAGATTGCGCACGCCACCGCTTTAAACGGCGCATCGTCCAACGCGATTGGGGCACCAAACAACCCGATAATTTCATCACCAACAAACTTATCGAGCATGCCGTTGTACTGGAACAATACGTCGACCATGACTTCAAAGTACTCGTTCAACATGTGAACGACTTCTTGGGCCGGCCGACCATCAGACATCGTGGTGAAGCCACGGATGTCCGAGAACAACATCGTAATTTCGGAAAGCCGGCCGCCTTTTTCGATGACAAGTTCGCCTTTGACAACTTGCTCGACGACGGCCGGTGGAATCAAGCGGGCAATTTGCGCCCGGGTTTGCGCTTCTTTTTCAATGCGGCTGGCGAGGCGGGCGTTTTGAATCGATACCGCTGCCTGCGCGGCCATGCCCGTGCAGATCTGCAAATCTTTTTCGGTGAACGCGTTCGACGTGAACAACGAATCCAAGTGCAAAATGCCCAAAATCTCATCACGATGCAGCAACGGCAGCGTCATGGTCGAGCGAATGCCTTGCATAATAATAGAATGTGCCGAGTTAAACCTGGCATCCATCGTGGCATCCGACGACAACACGGCGGCGCGGTTGGTCGTGACTTCGGCCATGACCGTCTTCGACAAGACAATGTTGGCGTCGCTCTTGCCGCTCCGGGTTTTGACGTAGCGCGGCACCATCTCGCCTTTGTCGTCGACCAACAAAATCACCCCACGGTCAGCGCCGAGCAATTCGAAGGCTTTGTCTAGAATCTTCGGCAGCAGCTTATCGAGATCGAGTTCGCCACCGACCGCGCGCGCCAGCTCTTGGCCGATGCGTAGCCGTTCGTAATCGCGACGCAGAATTTTTTCGTCAGAGAGTTGTTTTTCGGGGAGAAAATCGCCGGTGTTGGCCTGAACCCGCCCGCGAATGTGGCTTTCGGTCAGGCCCGGCGCGATCGTGACGCGCCCTAAGACATCATCAACTTTTTGTTTGTCGACGAATACCAAACGAGTCGAGCCCATGGTGATTTCATCGCCATCGGTCAAAAAGTGATCGGCAATGCGCTCACCGCGAAAAAACGAGCCGTTGAGCGAACGTAAATCGCGCAACATAAAACGGCCGTCGCTGCCGCGCTGGATGTGCGCGTGCTCTTTTGAGATGATGCGATCCAATACCTGGATCGTATTGTCTGGATGGCGTCCAATAGAATTGAACGCCGCAAGCTCAAATTCTTGCCGCTCTTCGCCCGAGATGACGATCAGTTTTGCCATCGCTGTCGCTCCCATAATACGCGTCGAATGCCAGGGAGTAAACCGCCCGCGGTGATGACTTTTCGCCCTGGTGGCCTTCGGGCGGCTCGACCTGCGCTAAGCGAAGGGGTGGATCCCCCGGAGAGCAGCGGCGCTTGATGCGCAATTCGGAGCTAGGCCAAAGCCGTGGTTTTCTCGCATGCACCGAGGGAAAAAAAATAACGCACGCCTGATCCCGAGTCGCGCAACGAGCGGCGGCGTGCAGCTAAAGGTACAGTAAGACTGAGGGCGAACCGGCACCAAGGCTTGTTCGCCTCTTGAATCGCTGACGATTCTGTGTCAGAAGATCGGCCACGTCGCGAACGTGGCGGAATGGTAGACGCGCTGGTCTCAGAAGCCAGTGGGTAACTCTGTGGGGGTTCGAGTCCCCCCGTTCGCACTGCGCAATGTCTCAGGCGGCCTTCAACGGCCGTCTGAGGCAGAACCGCGTTGCGCGGCGGTTGACGCTCCGCAGCGCGGACGGGTGACACCCGCCGCGGGGGCGATCCGCGTTACGTGTCCGCAGCGCGGACGGGTGACACCCGCCGCGGGGGCGATCCGCGTTACGTGTCCGCAGCGCGGACGGGTGACACCCGCCGCGGGGGCGATCCGCGTTACGTGTCCGCAGCGCGCACGGGTGACACCCGCCGCGGGGGCGATCCGCGTTACGTGTCCGCAGCGCGGACGGGTGACACCCGCCGCGGGGGTCCGCAGTCCGGACGGGTGACACCCGCCGCGGGGGACGGGTGACACCCGCCGCGGGTGACACCCGCCGCGGGGGACGGGTGACACCCGCCGCGGGGTGACACCCGCCGCGGCAGGCAGCCACCGCCGCACAGGCTGTTCTGTGCGGCAAATTGCCATCGCGCCGAAAACCAAAAAAGCCGCGAGCAGCGGCTGTTTGGTAACGCCCACCAAAGGACGTCGAATGTACATCGCTGGAACTCCCAGCGCAGTTGCTAGCGCTTCGAGAACTGGAAGCGAGCACGAGCAGCACGTTGACCGTACTTCTTACGCTCTTTCTTACGAGGATCGCGAGTCACGTAGCCAGCCGCTTTGAGCTTCGGACGGTGATCAGCATCGGCTTTCATCAAGGCACGCGTAATGCCATGGCGAATCGCGCCGGCTTGCGACGAAATGCCGCCGCCTTTGACGGTAGCGATGACGTTGAACTTATCAAGCAAGGCAACTTCTTCGAGCGCTTGGCGAATCACCATGCGTGCGGTTGGACGCGAGAAGTAATGATCATCGGTGCGATCATTGATGATGAATTTGCCTTCGCCGGCCGAGATCCAAACGCGAGCGATTGCAGTTTTACGGCGGCCAGTTGCGTACGTGGAATCTTTAGAAATATGCATTGCAGTCCTTGGAAGTCACTAGCGGATAAGTGTTGCCACGTTGCCGCGGCAAAGGGGATTGCGTCCCCGAAAGGCGTTACTTGGTTTCGAGCGGACGCGGTTGTTGCGCGGCGTGGTCGTGCTTGGTGTCTTTGTAGATCTTCAATTTCTTGATGATACGACGACCCAGCGAGCCTTTTGGCAACATGCCCCAGACCGCTTCGCGGATGGCGCGTTCGGGTTCATCAGCAAGCACATGTTTCGCGAGTTTGGTCTTGAGACCGCCCGGAAACAGGGTGTGATGGTAGTAGATTTTTTTGTCTGGCTTGGTACCCGTCAACTTGACGGCACCAGCGTTGAGCACGATCACAAAGTCACCCATGTCGACGTTTGGGGTGAACGATGGCTTGTGCTTGCCGCGCAGAACAGCGGCGATACGTGATGCCAGACGGCCGAGGGTCAAGCCAGTGGCGTCGACGACGTACCACTCGCGTTGTGCTTCACCGGCCTCTTTGGTCAGCCAGAAGCTTTTTTGCGTAACTTGGTTCTGCATTTGTGACATAAACGGTCTTCTTCTACGGGCATGGCCCCAACTTGTTGTTGGCGCGGGTCGATCGAGTACAAGACCGGAGCCTCCCCTGTCAAGTGGCGATTGCCCCTTGTCGCACCGTCATTCACACCCAACGTTGCATTTACCTTGAGCTGGATATTTGTTCAGTGTCACAGAGTTGTGTTACAACCCTTCATGTGACGCGCATAGGCTTCA
Organism: Kofleriaceae bacterium; assembly: GCA_018057605.1. Lineage (GTDB taxonomy): Bacteria > Myxococcota_A > Polyangia > Haliangiales > Haliangiaceae > JABFXX01. The sequence goes on from JAGPDK010000279.1 coordinate 5,379, forward strand.
TCTTAAAACCCGACAAATCCCACGCAGGCGTCCTTTTAGAGGACGTTGTGCCGTGGCTGCGAATGCTTGGGCATGTTCCGGTGGTCACAACCGAAGACCAAGTTGGGCCTGCCGGTGTGGAGATCGTCCCGGAAGCGGAATTCGGCGCAGCGTGCGACATGGCGGTGGTGCTTGGCGGCGATGGCACCATGTTGCGTGCGTCGCGCTTGGTTGCTGATGCCGGACGGCCGGTGTTAGGCATTAACCTTGGCCAACTTGGTTTTCTAACCGGCTTTCCAGCAAAAGACGCACGCGCTTCGATTCAAGCCGCCATGCAAGGGCAATATCCGATCTCGGAACGCACCCGCCTCGAAGTAAAATTCACGCGCGCTGGTGCTGCCCCAGTCGTGCGAACCGCGCTCAATGATGCGGTGATTCACCAAGGCGCGATGGCGCGGCTGGTCGAACTCGAAGCCTTTCTCGACGCACAATTTATCGCTGCGTACAAAGCCGACGGCTTGATTATTTCAACGCCTACCGGTTCGACCGCGTACAGCATGGCGGCTGGTGGCCCGATTGTGGTGCCAGGCCAACACGCCATGATCATCACGCCGATTTGCGCTCATGCGCTGACTAATCGCCCCTTGGTCGTGCCGGCGCAATCGACCATTCGCTTAGGGTTAGGCTCAGATGCCCGCGGTGTGGTGCTCACTGTCGACGGCCAGTGGGCCCATTCATTTATGCCAGGCGACAGCGTCACCATGACCGCGGCCATTACTCCATTGCGATTATTTCAATCAGAAAAAAGTTTTTTCGACATCATGCGCGACAAACTGCACTGGGGTGTTCGCAGCGAAAAATAAACGCTGCCAACGAACCAAGCACGCCTCGCAATCAGTTTCCCGCCACGACGCCGCCCTCCATTTGGAACGTTACGTTCGCCTGCGCGCCCCGCGCATGGATCGCTACAGTTTTGTCAATTATCGACGAGGAAATGAACTATGTTGCGTCACCTTCGAGTCACCAATTTCGCCATCTTGTCCGACGTCTCGATCGAACTAGGGCCAGGCATGAACGTGCTGACCGGTGAAACCGGCGCAGGCAAGTCGCTTATTGTCGAAGCGGTGAATCTGTTGCGTGGGGGCCGCGCATCGGCCGATATTCCACGCACCGGCGCCGACGAAGCGGTGGTCGAAGCCATCGTCGAAGTGCCCCAAGACTTGCAGCGCCAGGTGGCGGCCGTCCTCGAAGGTGCCGGCTTGCCATGCAGTGAAGGCGACGGCAGTGACGTCTTTATCCGCCGCGTGATCCAACGCGGGGGCCGGTCGCGAACCTACGTCAATGGCGCGCTGACCACCGCGGCCAAACTCGCCGACTTGGGTGCGTTGCTCATCGATCTTTCGGGCCAACACGAACACCAAGGCTTGGTTGATCCAGCCAAACACCTGGAGATCATCGATGCGTTGTCGGGCGAACCGAGCTTGCTCGCGACGGTGCAAGCCGCCTGGTCCGAGTTAGCGCACCTGCGCAGCCAAATTACTGGCTTGAGTGGCCAAGAGCGCGATCGTGAAGCTCGGGTCGATTTTTTGCGCTACCAGATCGAAGAACTCGACACCATCGCGCCACGCGACGGCGAAGACCTCATCCTCGACGCCGAACGGCAAACCCTGGCAGCCGTCGACCAACTCAGCTCGGCTGCACGCATATCAGAAGAGCTGTTGTATGGCGCCAGCGAGTGCGCCCACGACCGCGTGGCCAAAGCGTTGCGCGAACTCGATAAAGCACAACGCTTTGACCCTCGACTCGGCGACATTGCGCGCATTGTTGGTGAAGCGAAAACGTTGATTGTCGAAGCCGCCAACGAGCTGCGCCACTACGCCGACAAACTCGATAGTGACCCTGAGCGTTTGGCCTGGGTCGATGATCGCTTGGCAACGCTGCGGCGCTTGATGCGAAAACATGGTGGCGATTTAGCCAACGTCCTGAGCAAAGCCACCGAGCTACGCAGTGAAATGGCCTCGTTTGAAAAACGTGATGAATCGCTCGGCCAATTGCACGCCCAAACCAGCAAAGCCGAAGCCGCCACCGTGGCCGCTGCAAGTAGATTACGTGAAGCTCGCAAACGCGCGGCGGCCCGCCTAGAACGCGAAGTCGGAGCTGCGCTCGCCGAGTTGGCGATGGGCTCAGCGCGGCTCACCGTAGTACTCGAACCGCGCGAACTTAACGCAAG
>JAGPDK010000280.1 GCA_018057605.1 Kofleriaceae bacterium
GCAGCGCAGCTTCGGGTTGTTGTTTTCAACTGAAGATCAGCGTGAAGGCATGGCCGCCTTCCTCGGGAAACGCGCTGCGGTTTTCAAAGGTAAATAGTACGCTGTCGTTGACCTGGCTGCGGCATTGGGTACCGAGATATACAAAGGACGTACATCGTGAACTTTCAACTCACTGAAGAACAACGCATGGTGCAGATCACCGCGCGTGATTTTGCCACCAACGAAGTCTTACCCAAGGCGGCGGAGATTGACCGTGAGCATCGGCATCCCAAAGAACTGGTGACGCGCATGGGTGAGCTTGGTTTTATGGGCATTGCCGTCGATGACAACTTTGGTGGCGCAGGCATGGATACGGTTGCTTACGTGCTGGCCATGGAAGAAGTGTCACGCGCCTGTGCATCGACCGGCGTGATCATGAGCGTGAACAATTCGCTGGTGTGTGACCCGATTTCGAAGTTTGGTACCGACGCGCAAAAACGCGAATGGCTCACGCCCCTGGCCGCCGGCAAATTGCTTGGGTGTTTTGCGTTGTCGGAACCCGAAGCAGGCTCCGATGCTGCAGCGCAAAAAACCGATGCGGTGAAACAAGCCGACGGAACCTGGTTAATCAATGGCACCAAAAATTGGATCACCAACGGACCAGTTGCGGATGTCTGCGTATTGTTTACGATGAACGACCGCGCGGCTGGCCACAAAGGCATCACGGCGTTTATTTTGCCAATGAAAACCGCAGGCGTACGTTGTGGCAGCCCCGACGACAAACTTGGGATTCGTGGCAGTAAATCGTCGCAGATTTACCTCGACGATGTGCGCTTGCCGGCCGACGCCTTGTTAGGCGAAGTGGGTGGCGGTTTCAAAGTGGCGATGTCGACCCTTGACGGTGGCCGCATTGGTATCGCTGCGCAAGCTGTGGGGATTGCCCGCGCTGCCCTCGACGATTCGTTGGCCTACGCCAAGGAACGCAAAACTTTCGGCAAGCCGATTGCGCAACATCAGGCGATTCAGTTCAAACTGGCGGACATGGCCACCGAAATCGACGCAGCGCGTTTGTTGACGCTGCGTGCGGCGTGGCTCAAAGATGCCAAACAACCATTCGGCAAAGAAGCCGCCATGGCTAAGTTGTATGCATCGGACATTGCCAATCGTGCAGCGCGCGAAGCGATTCAGATTTTTGGCGGTAATGGATACGTTACCGAATTTCCGGTGGAGCGGCATTTTCGCGATGCTAAGATCACTGAAATCTATGAAGGCACCAGCGAAATCCAACGGTTGGTTATCGCCGGCTATTTAGCAAAAGGGGCATAATTATGTGGGCATCATGTATCGGCATGTTGATGGTTGGCGCGGTTGTAAGTAGTTGCGGCGGCAGTAAAAACACGGCAACGTCGACGGTGCCAAGCACGAGTGATGACTCCTCCGCGCCTCCGGTGGAAGCAACCGGTCCGATGGAATCAGCCGAAGCCCTCGACGGCATCAATCGTGCATTGGATCGTAAACGGCCGATGGCCGCGCGGTGCCTAAGCGAAGCCGTTGATCGCAAAGAATTGCCGGGCAGCGCCCGCGGCAAGATGACGTTGGGGTTTACGATTTCGGCTGATGGTAAAGCGTCGGCGATTAAAGTTATCAAGAGCACCTTGGAATCCGAGCAGTTGGTTACTTGTGTGGTCGGCGTGGTCGAGCGCATCACATTTCCAACGCTCGGGCATGCGCGCGATTGGTCGTACACGTACGCCTTTGAGGCGATGTAATGCAGCGCGCTTGGCAGGTGGTGCACGGCGTTGCCTGTGCAGCAATGGTGGCCGCATGCGGTAGCAACCCGAAACCGGTTGTTTCCACGGTTGAACGACCACCGAGTGAGCGGCCGCCAACGCGGCACATCATCGACGAAAACGACGGTGATGAAAACACCGACATGCAGCTGACCTCAAGTCGCGGCACCATGGACCCAGCTGCGATCGAAAAGGCCATGGCTGGGCACACCACCGCGATCGCCGATTGTTATACCGAACAAGTTGGTACTCGACGGTGGCTAGGCGGCGAAGTGAAATTGCATTGGCGTATCGATGGCAACGGCAGATTAACTTCGGTGGCCCTTGGCGATGGTGATCTAGGCGCATGGCCCATTGAAAAGTGTATGCTGGAGATTGCCCGCGCAATCGCATTCCCAAAGCCCAAAGGCGGGAAGGCTGAGTTTACCGTGCCATTGCAGTTTTCAGCGAAAGGCAAGGCCGTGGTCTGGGATGCGGACCGCAGCTTGGCGGCGATCGGCGGCCAAACCAAAAAATTGGAAGAGTGCCGAAAACTCGCGCAACTACCAGCCATGTCCGATGGTGATGACGCGACCACGATCGCTATCACCCTGTACGTTGGGCCAGGAGGCAAGGCGCATTCGGTCGGCTTTGCGACCACCGCTGGGTTACCGCCGGCTGATGGTTGGTTTGATTGTGTTGAAAAAATTGCGCTGGGTTGGCGCTTGCCCGATCCGCGTGGGCAGTACAGCAAGTTGGCGATTTCCGTCGACGCTGCTACTAGCAAAATCAGCACGCGTTAGGCGCTGCCGGAGTTTCTATGCAGTTTTTAATTACCGAAGAACAAAACCTGGTCCAGCGCACTGCCCGTGATGCAGCGGATCGGCTGCTTGCACCGAAAGCTGCGCAGCGTGATGTCACCAGTGAATTCCCGTTGCACGAGCTGCGTGAATTGGCCAAGTTGGGCTTATTGGGCGTTACCGTGCCCGAAGCGCTGGGTGGTGCCGGAGCTGACACGGTCGCCTATTCACTGGCGATGCAGGAACTGGCGCGAGGTGATGCCGCGGTTTCGGTGGCGGTTTCAGTCACCAACATGGTGGCTGAACTGGTCGCTAAGATGGGGACCCCTGCGCAACAGCAACATTGGGTACCTCGGTTGGTATCGGGTGAACTTGTCGCTGGCGCTTTCGCGCTGTCGGAAGTTCAAGCCGGTTCGGATCCAACCAGCATGCGGACGCGGGCGGAGCGGACCGCCACCGGGTTTCGCATCTCGGGTGCCAAACAATGGATCACCAGCGGCGATCATGCGGGTTTGTTAATCGTGTGGGCCATCACCGATCCAGCGGCTGGGCACAAAGGTATTTCTGCCTTTTTGGTGCCTGGCAAAACGCCGGGCGTTTCGGTGGCACGGCTCGAAGAAAAGATGGGCTTGCACGGTTCGTCGACGGCACAGTTAGTTTTGGACAACGTTGAGGTTGGCGAAGACGCGGTGCTCGGTAAACTTGGCGGCGGTTTTGGGCTGGCCATGATGGCCCTTGATGGCGGCCGCATTGGCATTGCTTCACAAGCGGTGGGCATCGCGCGCGGCGCCTTGGCCCAGGCTGTGCGTTATGCCACCGAGCGCGAACAATTTGGCGTGGCAATTATCAAACATCAAGCCATCGGCAACATGTTGGCCGACGCAGCAACCTGGCTTGCTGCCGCCGAGCTGCTGACCTTGCGCGCCGCAGACCTCAAAGGCCGCGGGCTGGCGTTTTCACAAGAAGCCTCGATGGCCAAGCTCTTTGCGAGCGAACATGCTGGTAAGATTTGCGATATCGCCCTGCAAGTCCACGGTGGTTTTGGCTACACCCGCGATTTTCCGATTGAACGCAATGTGCGCGATGTTCGGGTGACCCGCATTTATGAAGGCACCAGTGAAATACAACGCATCGTGATTGCACGGAACTTGCTGCGTGATGCGTGACGCTGTACGACTCGCGAAAGGTAGAACCGATGAGTGAATCCCTGCGAAAATTGCGAATCTTGGTAGCCAAGCCCGGGCTAGATGGTCACGATCGTGGTGCCAAAGTAGTGGCCCGTGCCCTCGCCGATGCCGGCTACGAAGTTGTATACACCGGGCTGCATCAAACACCCGATATGATCGCGGCAGCAGCGGTGCAAGAATCGGTGGATGCGGTTGGGCTTTCGATCATGTCGGGGGCCCACATGACGTTGTTTCCAGCCGTGATGGCCGCGTTGCGAGCGCGTGGAGCTGGCGACATGACGGTTTTTGGCGGCGGCATCGTGCCCAAAGACGACATGGTCAAGTTGCGCGAAGCCGGCGTTGCTAAAGTGTTTACGCCAGGCGCAAGCACGCAGGAAATTATCGATTGGGTTGAAGCGTATATTCGGCCGCGAGCCAATTAGGCCACCGTGTTTTGCGACTGTGCAATGCCGGCGCTCGTTATGGTTGCGCTCGCGATCGGTGCTGCAAGTTGTGGCAGTGGCGCAGCAGCAACGCCACGTTCCACAGGGCCAAGTGCGGCGGGCAGCGCCAACGCGCCAGGGGCGGTAGCGACCGCTGCGTCCGACGCAAAGCGCGATGCCGCGCGGGACGCGGAGCAACTGGCTGCCGTCGAATTTGCCATGAATCAACTCGATGAAGGTTCACAGATGTGTTGGGCGTCGGCTGCGGCCGTCGACGGTTTTGAAATTGCCGGAGGGTTAAAGTTTCATGTTGATGTTGCGGCACAGCGCTCGGTCGCGACGGTGCTCGACGACGATATTAAAAATGTTCGGTTGCGCGAGTGCATGGTGAAATTGCTCAGTGACTTTCGTTGGGCCCCTCCGCTCTTCGGTGAAGGCGTTGAGCTGCCATTTGTGTTTCGCGCGCCGGTGCGTCAAAGCGTGATTGATCGGCGTTTGGTGCCACGCCTCAGTGTGGGGGCATCGGGCACGGCACCGGCGGTCGCGGTGTTGCTCGACGCGCAAAATACCGGCAACGCCGATGCTTCATTGTTCGACGTGGTGATTCCGGCCGGGGCCAGTACCGGCGACCGCGTTGCTGCACGGCCTGAGCTTTGGTATTTTTTTACTGCGGCCACGGTCACGCTGCCTGGCCAGGTGATGCAGGTTGCCGCGGGCGATGTGGTGTGGCTGCCAGGCAATACCGTGCGCAATATTGCTGCTACCCACGAAGTGCGGGCGGTGCTTTTGTTAGCCCCAGGTGGCGTCGAAGGCAGCGCGCGCAGTGGCGCATTAGCAACTCCGATGGCGCCGTTGTTGTTACCGTCGCCAGGCAGCGGGTCGCGGCCAACGACCAACCCGAACGCGACTAACCCAAGCGCGAGGAAACAGCCCGCCGCTGGCTCGAAGCCAATAAAATTTGCGGCCACCGCCGCCACCGCCTTGGCCCTGCCGCAAGGGCGAGTCACGATTATCGCAGCGGACGCCAACATGCCAGCATCCGTGACACTGCTTGAGTTTGCCGCCGGTGCAACGCTCGCCGCGCACCACCATGCCGATGCGACGGAAGTTGTATACGTGCTCGCCGGCAGTGCGGTATTGACCGTCGATGGGGTCACCATCGAGATTCACGCTAACTCCGTCATGCAATTCCCCAAAGGCGTTGTGCATAGCGCCTCCATCACGCAGGCCATGCGCGCGTTGGTTTTTTACACTCCTGCGGGTTCTGAACAACGGTTCAAAACCAAGGTGTCTTCGCCATGACTCAAGTACCTACTGAGCAAGCCGATCTTGCGGCTGTGCCACCCGAACAAACCACCCAGGCCGCACCCGTACTTGCCGCCATTCTTGCCGGAGAAATTCGTATTGGCGCTCGCTTGATGCGCGATGTTGATGACCGTCGGCCTGCAGCGTTAGCGGTGCTCAAGCAGCTCTACGCCCATACCGGTCGCGCCTACATCGTCGGTATCACCGGCAATCCAGGTGCCGGAAAGTCGACTGTGGTTGATGCGATGATTTCGCACTACCGCGCTGCTGGGCATCGGGTCGGCGTGGTCGCCGTGGATCCAACTTCGCCGTTTTCGGGTGGTGCAATTCTAGGTGATCGGATTCGCATGCAGCGCCATGCACTCGACCCGAACGTGTTTATTCGCTCGATGGCGACGCGTGGCCACCTCGGCGGCATGTCGCGCTCTACATTTGACGTTGTCGCGATTCTGGATGCGATGGGCTACGACCGGATTTTGGTTGAAACCGTTGGCGTTGGCCAAGACGAAATCGATGTGATGCGTGCTGCTCATTCAACCGTGGTGGTTACCGTGCCCGGGCTAGGCGACGACATTCAGGCGATCAAAGCTGGTTTGTTGGAAATTGCCGATGTGTTGGTGGTTAATAAAGCTGACCGTGAAGGCGCGGACCGAACTGAACGCGATCTGTTGCACATGTTAGATCTGCGCGCCAACGGTGAACGTAAGGCGGTTGAAATCGTACGCACCATTGCGACCCGCGGCAACGTGGCTGGCTCCGGTATCGCTGAACTGGTTGCGGCCATCGAAGCTCATGCGCAACGGACGTGGCAGGGCCCAACCGCCGAGGCGCGTGCTGCGCGTAGGGCCGCATCGCACATTGCGGAGCTAGTGCGAGCGTTGCTTGCCGACCAAGTTGAAGCTGCGCTGGCCAAGCGCGGCGGCCTGCTGGAATTTGCGTCGGCGGTAGCCAAGCGCGAAACCGACCCCTGGACTGTCGCTGAGTCGTTGTTAGCCACGATGGCGTAGGCTTGGCGCCACTGTACATGTTGCGCAAATCACGCTGGTGCAACGGACTTTTCATTTTCACCGTCAAGGGTGCTACGATGAGCTTCTAGATTAGGAGCTTTTTATGGTTACGATGTTAACGACTCGCTGGGCCGCGCTCGCACTGGTTTTGAGTGCCGGTGGCTGCGGCTTGGTTGATACTAATGTGGCGGACTTTAATCTCGACCTGCCGGAAAAACAATTCACCGTCGATGCGTCCTCGTGGAACGTGAACGCCAACGCCGCAAGTACATTTTTGACCACCAGCTGTGCGCAAATGCCAACGCTATGTGGGCAGGCCGCCGCAAGCGTTTGCAAAGCGGCGAGCTGCACCGGCACGTGCGATGCGACCAGCAAAACCTGTGTGTTGTCATTAGGCGTCTCTAACTACAATACGATCGATCTGGTTACCGAAAAACCGGAACTCAAAACCATCAACGAGCAACCTGTCATCAAAGTGACCATCGATCGTGTGACCTACGCGGTGCGCGCCAATACGCTCAATGTCGATTCGCCGGAAATGACCATCTATGTTGCGCCTGCGACGGTAATGGTGGCCACCGACGCACAAGCCAAAGCCATCGGTACCATTCCGGTCGTGCCGGCTGGGACGACGTTGCCTGCAACCGAAATTACGTTTTCGGAAACTGGGCGAGCGGATTTGATTGCCGCAATGTCCAATTTTAAAGTGCCCTTTAACATCATCGTTGGATCCACGTTGCTGGTGAAATCGACCACGTTGATTCCGGCTGGCAAGTTGGAGTCTGGCATCCAAATCACCGCGCACGCTGGGCTGTAGCGCCGAACTAGATCGCGCGAATCAAGCGGTAATCTTTTTTGCCACCACGGACTACCATCCACGAGGCCGTGGCTAAATGGCTGATCGTGACCACGAGTTCTGCGTCGCTGATGCGTTGGTTGTTGATATAGGCGCCACCTTGGGCCAACAGGGTACGGGCTGCGGACTTTGATTTGCCTAGGCTGCGTGCCAATAGGTCTGCAATGGCGATGCCCACCGTGAGTTCATGCCGTGGGATTTCGATCACCGGCATGGTGCCT
>JAGPDK010000281.1 GCA_018057605.1 Kofleriaceae bacterium
AAACGCGCGTCGATGATAGCTGGCAAGTTGCTGTGCAACCCGCGCCACCGCAGCCGCGACATCAGCGACCGCGATGGGGGCCGCGCCGCGCTCGAACAAAACCGTGATCGCTTCGACTTGCGCCTGTAGCACACCGCGTAGTTCAACGTCACCAAGCAGCGCCGCAACGGCTGCGACGCCACGCCAAACGTCAATACGAGTCGCCGCCCAATGCGCAACCCAATTCGGCGCGGCAGTCGTCGCCAACGCCGCATCCAGCCAGCGCAATTCTGCCGCGTGCTGCGCCGGCGCGACCACGCAGCGCGCGCGCATCGCTTGCAACAACGCTGGCCACGAACTCGGCCCCACTATTTCGGAACTACAGATCAAAGCTGAAGCCTGACTTCGTGAGTTTTTCGTAGCGTTTGCGATCGAACCGATACAACCGCGCCGCACGATGCGGCACGCCTTGTTCAACTTCGTCGGTTTCGATGATCAAATCCATCGACAGCAACTTTTTGCGAAAGTTGCGTTTATCGAGTTCTTGGCCCAAGACGATTTCATACAAACGCTGAAGTTGGGTCAGCGTAAAGCGCGGTGGCAACAACTCAAACCCAATCGGCGCATACCGAACTTTGCCACGCAAACGATCATGGGCCTGAGCCAAAATCACCGCGTGATCAAAGGCCAACTTGGGCAAATCTTCGAGTGAGAACCAACCAACGCCAATCGCATCGCTTGCCGCCGCAATCGTGTGATCCGTGAGCTTGGCCAATGCATAATATGCCACCGTAATCACGCGCTCGCGCGGATCACGGTTGACCTCGCTAAATGAGTACAACTGCTCAAGGTACACATCGGCCACACCAGCTTCTTCTTGCAGTTCGCGCCGCGCTGCCGCATCGAGGGTTTCATCGACGCGCACAAACCCACCCGGCAACGCCCAGGCATTGCGAAAAGGTTCGAGCTTGCGTTGAATCAACAACACTTTAAGATCGCTCTGGCCGGGATCGTAACCGAAGACCACACAGTCAACGGTGAGCGCCGCCCGCGGATACTGATAGCTAAATGACGCTGCCATATCGCTATTTCTCACCCAACGCAGCTAGGTAAGCCCGCAGTTGTGCAAGCTCACGCTCGAACCCGCCCGATAAGATAGGAAAACGACACCATGACCGTGGGTCCAGGTTGCGGTCGTCGAGGTGAAAGCCTGGCGCAAAACGCTCGCGTTTCCATTGATTGCGACACCATAACCGAAAAAACCGTTCAATCCATAGCGCCATTTGAATTGGGCGATATTGCGGATACCGCGGCGTGAGTTCGAGCAAAACTTCGAGCGGCATATATTTGTCGCGAATCGCGGCGTCTTCGATCGCTTCAAGCACATCATAAGGCATTAAGTCGGCTTCGTCGGTTTGGGTTTGCGCCGACGGCCGCAATTCTGCGGTTGGTTGCTGCGCATTGATGAATGACAGCGCTGGGTAGGGCCCCATGCCAACCGGCCCTTGAGTTTCCATCCAGCGCAACCACGCTCGCAAATACGGTTTATCGATACCCGCCAACGGCGCTAGCCCACCGGAGGTATCGCCATCCATCGTGGCGTAGCCGACTGCGCATTCCGAACGGTTGGATGTAGTAAGCAGCACCGCGCCGCGTAAGTTTGCCAACATCCAGATCGACGGTGAGCGCACTCGCGCTTGCACATTTTGCAGCGTAACATCGTCAGTTTGCCAATCGAGCTTGCGGCCGACCGCTTTTTCGATCACCGCGACATAGCCTTTGAACAACGGATCAACATCAAAGTTAAAAAACTCCGCACCGACGGCCGCGGCCACCTGTGCCGCTGCGTTACGGGTAACCGCCCCTGAGTTTTCGGTGGCCTGATACGCACAACTTAGCACCGCGCCAACACACGCTTGGATATCGCCACCCGCCCGCAGCACGTCGAGCAACCGCGGCGCCGCACGCATGCGCTGCTCAACCCCGCCAACCCCGATCTCCGCCAAGGCCATGCGCAACGCCAACGCCACCAATACCGTACACGCCGCCGAATCGGCGCCGCCCGATAGCGAAACAACATAGCCCTGAGCGCGGCTCTTGCGCAGGTAGTCCCAAAGGCCGAGCGCCACGGCACGGGCAAACTCCTCTTCTTTGAGCGCGGGGCCATCTTCCCACGATGTCACCGCAATTACGGGTGCGGCTGGGTCGAGGGCCGGCCACACAAACGGCACTTCAATCACTAGGTCATCAGCATCATGTCTCGGCCGATGGCTACCGCGGCGTGATTGATCGCGCCGATTGGCATCGATATCGACCACGGCCGCCGATACTTCAACTTCGCGAAAGGACAAGCGTGGGCCCTTACCGCATAACGCCCCCCCTGATGCAATCAAGCCACCACCGTCGAAGACTACCCGCCCGGCTTCATTGCCAAGCAGATTGGCATAGAGATACGCAACGGCATAGGCGCGCGAACCTTCGACGACAAAACGTTGCCGCACCGCAAATTTGCCAAACGCAAAATGACTCGCCGATGGATTACAAATGACATCGACGCCACGCAGCGCAAGTTCAGTACCCGGCCGATTTGCCACCCAGGCGTCTTCGCAAATTTCAAAGCCGACCCGCACATCGCCGACGTCAAATACCAAATCGCCTATTGGATAACGCGCAATACTGCCGTCATCACGCATGCGTTCGAGCACATCCACTGCGCCACGCGGCCATTCCTTGAACCAACGCGGTTCGTAGTGAATCCCATCACCGGCCAAAAACTGTTTCCCGACGAAGCCGACGATCACGCCATCGACCAGCAATGCCGCTGCATTATACAGCGCGCGCTCGTGATAAACCGGCAAGCCCACGGCGACCACCATGCCGGCGGTGAGTGCGGCGATTTGATCAAGCTGCGCAAACGCTTGGCGATGCAACCCGTCGGTAAAAAATGCATCTTCACAGCCGTACCCCGTGATGGCCATTTCGGGCAAACACAGCAGCGTCACGTTTTGGCTGCGCGCATTTTCGATCGCGGTTTGAATATGCGCGAAATTGTCATCCCACGCTAACGGCGTTTGATTAAGACAGGCAACGGCAACATTAATGAGTTTCATACATATCCTTCGATGCGAGCAGCATCGTTACTGAAGATGTTCGACCAACAAGGGCGCCACACTGTCGACGATCACAAAATCATCGGCCAGTGCAACGGCTCGCGGGTGGCTGTTGGTGACCACAAGCTGGCCAAACAAGCCGGTGGCGCGCAGCTTGAGCGCTGAATCACCTGGCAACACGCCATGGGTTGCAATGGCGTCGATCGACGCTGCGCCAGCGTCGCGATAGGCCAAGGCCGCATTGATCAATGAACCGCCGGTGCGAATCATATCGTCGTAAATGACGACGCGTTTGCCAGCGACTTGCGCGCTGACCCCGGTAATCTCAGTGCTATCGCCACCGGTCCGGCGCTTGTACACAAACGCAGCGGCAACGCCCAAATCGTTGGCCAACGACTCAACCCATTTGGCGCGACCAGCATCGGTGCAGGCCAACACGTAGTCGTCGCCGCCCAGGCGCTTGGCCGCGGCCATTACTAACGGCTTGCCATACACATGCACCGGCCGAATGCCGCCTTCGAAATAGTGCGCCAACGTCGATACGTGTAAGTCGAGCATAAACACCTGGGTGCCTCGACTTGCGGTGGGAATCGACGACAACAAGCGGGCGCGATTTTTGGCAGCGACGATCTCACCTGGTCGCACCGCACGTTCCATGGTGGAGTAACCGAAAAACGGAATGACCAACCGCAAGCGATATGCGCCTTCCGCCACCATGCCACACGCCAGATCGTAAAGTTCAATGGTATCGCGCTCGGTTACCGTGCCGCCTACCAACACCACGTCGCGATCAGCGGCCGAGGTTTCGATGCGTTGGTAGTGTTCGCCATCTGGGAAGCTCTTGCGCACGACGGTGCCCAATTCCCAGCCACTGTGGGCCGCAATTTCTTTGGCGAGATACTCGTAGGCTGCCGTGGAAAAAATCAGGGGCGCATTCATGTTCGATCTCCTTTGCCTTTACTCGCGCGGGCCTCGGCAACCAACCGCCGCTTGGTGTCGGCAGGCGTTTGATCGAGGCCGACCCAGTATGGCTCAGGGTTGACAAACCGTCGATGGCGCGGCGACAACGCTTGCAAATCTGAGGTCGCACGCGCGCGGGCTTGCACTAGGTTGGAGGCATCAGCGGCGGCAGCAGTCAACGCACCGTCGGCCATAACCCGCACCATGATGTCCTCGTGATGCGTGGCCGCCGGCACCTCCATCGCGCGATCGGTTTCGAGCCCAACCGCAGTTGAGCCACAACCTGCATCTTGGTCGAAAATGACATCGCCGACCATCGCGTTGCCCTGCCACAACCGTCGAATGGCCAATTGTCCCGGGTTGGAAATTTTGATGGGCTGTTCGGACAGCTTAATGGCGTAGCGCCAAGGTTGAGCAGTCCCCGCTTCGAGCGTTCGCTCGTTCGCTCCAATATTGGGCCCGCGCACGGCCCCAAGTTTATACACACCGCCCAGCGCTGGTTGATCAAATGCAGTAACCAGCTTGGTTCCGACGCCAAAGGTGTCAATTTGCGCACCTTGTTCATGCAGGCTGGCGATGATGTGCTCATCGAGATCATTGGACGCCACCACCTTGGCATTGGCAAACCCAGCCGCATCCAGCATAGCCCGCGCCTGCTGCGACAAATACGCTAAATCGCCTGAATCAAGACGAATGCCCGCGAGTTCGTAGCCCTTGGCGCGTAGCTCGTGGCCGACCGTAATGGCATGACGCACACCTTCGATGGTGTCGAAGGTATCGACGAGAAACGTACAATTACTTGGCAACGCAGCGGCATACGCCCGAAACGATTGCAACTCATCGCCATGAAACATCACCCAGCTGTGGGCGTGCGTGCCACGCACCGGGATGCCATACATTTTGCCAGCCAAGACATTGGACGTTGCAGCACAACCACCCAAATACGCAGCGCGCGATGCGGATAAGCCACCATCGAAACCTTGGGCTCGACGCAAGCCAAACTCCAACACCGGTGCGCCGCGCGCGGCTTGCACTACGCGAGACGCTTTGGTCGCAATCAGCGTGTGAAAATTCATGGCGGTGAGCAAGGCGGTTTCGACCAATTGTGCAGCGATGATGGGGCCGCGCACCCGCAACAACGGCTGATGCGGAAACACCACCCGGCCGTCGGGCACCGCATCGACGGTGCAATTAAACTTCAACTCACGCAGGTAGTCGAGAAAGCCAGTCGCAAACATCGGCTTGCCGTCGTTGCCTTGCAGCGTGGCCAGATATGCACAATCAGACTCCTCAAAGCGCAAATCGTGCAAATACTCCAACGCTTGCGACAAGCCGGCCGCCACGGCATAGGCCCCACCAAACGGGGCTCGGCGAAAAGTGAGGTGAAATACCGCCTCACGATCCGCAACTTGGGTATGCCAGTAGCCGCATGCCATGCTGAGCTGGTACAAATCGGTTAGCAGCGCGAGCTGGGATGACATGAATTTCTCCGGTCTATGAATAAGTGTATGATATACACTAACACGACAGTTGTCACGGACTTTGTCAACCGTCGCCAAGCATGCCGCCGCCTCGCAGGCACGCCGCGGCGTTGCAGCCACCGACGGATTGCGCGTCTCGAGCGGCACGCCGCGCATGTGGGAGCGTGGTCATGAGTGATGGCCCGATCGTCGTTTGGGGCGAGGTGCTTTGGGATCGATTACCGACGGGCGATCAACTCGGCGGCGCCCCAGCCAACGTGGCGTGGCATTTGGGGATGGCTGGCGCATGGTCGGTGTTGGCAACCCGAGTCGGCAACGACGCCTGGGGCCAACGCGCGCTTGCGCGCTTGCAATTGTTCGTCGACACCGCGTTGGTGCAGCGCGACAACAATCGCGCCACTGGCGAAGTTATCGTGACGCTGGTTGACGCCGAGCCGCGCTACCGCTTGATCGCGGACCGCGCGTGGGAATACATCGAATGCGATGCCGAAGTACGGGCCGCCCTCGACGAAGCGGTGGCGTTTGTGTATGGCACGCTGGCCCAGCGCACGCCAGGCGGATATGCACAATGGCAAGCCGCAATCGCGGCCGCTCCGCTCGGCTGTATCAAAGTTTGTGACCCCAATTTACGTGGCGATTGCACCCAATTGTCGGACCACGAGACGCTCGCGTTGCGGCAAGCGCTGGCCGACGCTGACATTATCAAAATCAATGATCGCGAAGTCGCCGCGCTGCGCGAGATTTTCGGCTGGCTCGACCCCGTTGCAGCGCTGTTAGATCGGCCGCGCATCGTTGCCGTAACCCACGGTGCCGCTGGCTCAACATTGCATCGCCGCGACGACGCCGGTGTTAGCCAAACGTACCAAATCGCCGGCGCGGTGCCAGCGCTGCGCGAAGCGAACGCCGACAACATTGGCTGCGGCGATGCCTACGTCGCTATTTTGCTGCACGGCCTGCTCGAAGGCTGGAGCCTCGAAGATAGCGCGTGCGCTGCGAGCCGGTGGGCCGCTAACGTCGCTGGGCGTGGTGGCGCAACCCCCATTTTCGACGACGAAACGATTGTTAACCTAATCGGTGAAGGTGGGTACGTGGCGTGAACGAGCCCCTCGACCAACCCTCCGCCACGGATCCGATGCCCCCAGCAACCGCGCCGCCGCAAGCAGCAACCCCGACGCTGCGGTTGCGCCCCGCGCCACCGACGGCCTTGGACCTCAAGATCGCACGCGCTGTTGCATTGCTGCATCGTTACGGCCCCGTACTCACCGTACTCGTGCTCATGATCGTCGTGGCCTGGGCCTACAGCCATGTGTTTGCCGGTGAACCCAACGGCGATGACAACACATTTCATCTTGGCGAAACCCGGCGCATTGCCGATTGTTTGATGCAAGGCGACTACGATTTTTGGAACTGGAGCGCCAATGGTGGTTATGCCTCTGGCTACTACTACCAATTGCTGCCGCTCTTCACCCCCGCTGCGCTGACCGCCGCATCGGGTGGCCATTTACTGTTTTGGTTTCAGTTATGCATGTTTTTGCCGCTGGTGCTCACACCGCTTGCAACCTACCGAGGCGCGCGCGCCCTTGGCGCAACGCCGTGGGAAAGTGCAATGGCGGCGATCGCGGTGTCTTTCGCCATTTCCAATTCCCGCTGGGGCCATGGTGCCGACGGCAATTTCTCCGTCGGTTTGTACACGCAAACCTGGGCCTTTGCCGCGTTTCCGCTGGCGTTGGGGCGCGGTGCGCAATGGCTCACCACTGGGAAAAAACTCGCCGCAGCAGTGGCGTGGGGCACTTTTGTTGGCTTGTGCCATCCGTTTGCCGGCGTTGCGCTGGGCCTCGCATTTGTCATGGGCGTGCTGCTGCCGTTGCCGTTGCGCCGCATTCTCCGCCTTGCATCACCGTCGATATTGACCGGGCCGAACGTTCAAGCCGATGGCCCCGGCACAGGCTTGCGGCAATTTGGTCGGCTGTGCATTCTTGGCGTATTACTGCTGATCGCGTCAACGCCC
>JAGPDK010000282.1 GCA_018057605.1 Kofleriaceae bacterium
ACCCACGGTACTCGCCTAGCATCGAGCGGCAGCGATCCAGTCAAAGGGCTGGCCCAAGCCGAGCGCGGCTGTGTGCTCGACGACAGCGAGTGCGGTTGGGCGGCGCGAATGTATGCGCGTGGCGTTGGCACCGCGGTGAACCAAACCAAAGCATCGATGCTTTTTAACAAAGCATGCGAGCGCGGCTCACTAGATTCTTGTATTGACCTGGGCGTGCGCCAGCGCGATGGCGTCGGCGGAGCCAGCAATCGCACCGCGGCCCTCGGCGCATTTGACCGGGCCTGCACGGGTGGCAATGCAAGTGGTTGCACCCAAGCGGCGCAACTGCTCGCAGCCGATGATGCCACCAGCGCCAAGGCGTTTCGCTACGCCGATATGGGCTGCGATCGCGACGATGGCCAAGCATGTATGGAAGCTTCACGCTTGGCGCAGCGCGGCCGCCATGGCAAAGCGGCTGACCTTGAACGGGCATTTCGCTTGGCCGAACGCGGTTGCAAGCAAGGTAATCCAGCGGCCTGCGCTGCCGTTGCCGAAGCGCACGAAGCTGGATCAGGCACCAGCAAGGACGCCGACAAGGCCGTGAGCTACTTTCAAAAAGCCTGCGACGGCAACGCGACTCAACTTAAAACTTCGGCATGCGTTGCGCTAGCGCGTATCTTGAGCGCTGGGGATGGCGTCACCAAAGACCCCGCCGCTGCGTTGACTGCGGCGATTCGCGCATGCAATTACAAAGAAGAAGCCGCGTGTGAAATGATTGGGCCACTCGCCGACGTCGCGAAACCCGACGACGCAGGTAAGAGCGCAGCACTCGCAGCGTTAAGTGTGGCGTGCGATGGCAAGATCGAATCGGCGTGTTTGTTCAAGGGCTATGCTTTAGCCACCGGCGGCGCGCTAGGCGAAAAAGCACCGAAACAAGCGTACGAGTTGTTCGCTGCAAGTTGCGCTCGAAAATCCGATGCCGGCTGCAATCAGCAAGCCAATGCGCTCGCCGGCGGCTTTGGCGTCGTCATGAACCGCGAGCAAGCCCAAGTGATCTGGAAAGATTTATGCGATCGCCAATACGCGTCGGCTTGCACCAGCCTGGCGAAATTATATCGGCTCGATAAGCGCGATAGCGACGCCGTGCCACTATGGTTGCAAGCCTGCGATCAAAAAATTGGCGAAGCCTGTAACTCCGCCGCCCTGGCGCATTACTCGCAACGCGGCACCACGTGGGATGTCATCGCGGCAGGAAAATTGTATCAACGTGCCTGCGACTATGGGTTTGCCTTGGGCTGCACCAATTTCGGTGAACTTTTTGAATATGGTGTCGGCGTGCCAGCCGACGCTAAGCAGGCGGCGCTGTACTACGACAAAGGCTGCACGGATACTGTGCCCGAAGGCTGCGGGCGAATTGCCCGCATGTTGGTCGCCGGCAACGGCATTGGCAAAGACTTGATGCGGGCCGAAGCCATGTTCCGACGCGGTTGCACTGCAGGCGAGCCTGAGTCATGTCGCGAGCTCGCCGATTTATTAGAAAGCGCGCCGATGCCACCTCGCGCCGAGATTGCACGGTTGCGCGCGGCCGCCTACCAAGGGGTGACCACCCAAGCTCAGGACAATCCGTATTACGTGTGGGTGCTCGGCAAATTTGTGCGCGATGGCGTTGGCACCGTGAAAGATCCCAAAGCTGCGACCGATTGGTTTGCCAAGGCCTGCGACGGCTACGACCCGATGGGCTGCCTTGCAGCCGGCACCGCGTTTGCCGCCCGCGATGGCGCTGATAATCGTGACCGTGCCAAACTCTATTTCGAACGTGCGTGCGGCGCAGGGGTTGAAGCTGGCTGCCAACGCTTGGCTGGCAAGCATCCTGGTCAAGTCAGCAGCAAAGGTTGTGGCGGCTGTAGCACCGGCGGTGGTAACGCTGCGGCGTTGCCGCTGCTGCTTGCAACTTTGGGAGTATTTGGCTGGTTGCACCGACGCCGGGATGCAGCGACACGTCGCGAGCCGCAACCATAGTCATTACCAGACGCCGTACCTTGGCGTTATTGCATTCACTTCGCGTTCGGTTCAGCCATCGCTGGTTATGCAGGCACGCTTACAGTTCATCTGGGGTAAACGCCATGACCTCGCGAATGTGCTGAGCGCCGGTGATGACCATCACCAAGCGATCGAAGCCCAACGCGATGCCAGCGCTTGGCGGCATGCCTTCGTCGAGCGCGGCCAAGAAGCGTTGATCTAATGGGTATTGCGCGCGCTGACGCTCGGCCCGATTGGCCAAGTCTTGATCAAAACGCTGCCGTTGTTCAGCTGCATCGGTGAGCTCGCCAAAGGCATTGGCCAACTCAACGCCGCCAATGTAGGCTTCAAATCGCTCAGCAAAACGCGCATCGTCGTCGCAGCGTCGAGCTAGCGCAGCCAACGGTGCGGGCCAACGCGTCAATAATACCGGACGGGTTAACAATGCGAGGGCCGGTTCAACGGTAGCTAGAAAAATTGCAAAGAACACATCGTCGTAAGCGATGGCGGTGCCGCACGCGATGCCTGCGACTACCGCTTTGGCGCGCAACTGCGCACCGGTTTCGTCGCCGGTGAGCGTGATGCCGGCGTAGGTTTGCAGGGCTTCGGCAACGGTAATGCGAGGCCATGGCAAGGTCACATCAATGGCACGGCCTTCGACGAACACCGTCGGTGTGCCGCGATGCGCAACCGCTAGATCATGGACCAAGGTTTCGGTGTCTTGGGCAATCGCGTCGAGCGTGGCCCAACTGCGATACCACTCGATCATCGTGAACTCGCTGCTGTGCTGCGGCCCGGCTTCGTTGGCACGAAAACACCGACAGATTTGAAAGAATCTATCAAACCCCGCAACCAACAGCCGCTTCATTTGAAATTCCGGCGAGGTGATGAGCCAGGCGCCGTCGGCGGCCACGGCATCAAGATGCAGCTCTAAGCCCGGGGCTGGCACCCGCAACGGAGTTTCGATCTCCAACAGCCCGCGCGCTGCAAAAAACTGCCGAGTCAGCGCAAGCAGCTGGGCGCGCTCAACCACGCGCTGCATCCGCGCCCGAGGCACTCGAAACGTTTCGCTGGGTGGGGCTGGGTACGCCCCCCGCAACCCCGAAGGCACATGCATCAGTTCGCAGCCAGCAGCGTCGAGGTGTACGAGATCACCAGGCTGCCAATGAGCCAACGCGTGCGTCTCCTGATCGCAAGCAAACGTGCGGATCATCGCACGGTGGCCGTCGATGGCAATCACGCGCCCACGGATCGAGGACGGCGTGGCTGCCAACGGATCGCTCACTGACTTACTTGTTGACGCGTTCGACGTATTCGAGGGTACGCGTGTCGATCTTGATCGTGTCGCCAACCCGAATGAACAACGGCACTGAGACTTCTGCGCCGGTTTCAACCGTGGCAGGCTTTTGCACATTGCCCGAGGTGTCACCACGCACGCCTGGCTCCGACGCCGTGACATCGAGGAACACAAACGTTGGCAACGTCACGTCAACCGGGCGCTCGTTGAAG
This sequence comes from Kofleriaceae bacterium, assembly GCA_018057605.1. Classification (GTDB taxonomy): domain Bacteria; phylum Myxococcota_A; class Polyangia; order Haliangiales; family Haliangiaceae; genus JABFXX01. Next base: position 3,508 of record JAGPDK010000282.1, read on the forward strand.
AACAGCACCTGGCATGGCAGGTTGTCTTTCATCAGATTCGCGGCAGCACCGATCATATCGGTATTCACCGATACTTGTTCAAAGCTGCTTTGGTCCATGAAAACCAAATCGGCACCTTCTTTGTACAAGAACTGCATATCGCGTTCTTCAACATTAGCCGGTTCAAGTTTTTCACCCGAGCGAATGTTCATTTCCTTGTGTGAGCCGTTCAAGAGGTTCTTGAACTTGGTGCGGGTAAACGCAGCGCCCTTCCCTGGCTTGACGAACTGAAACTCGACGACCGTCCAGGGGTTGCCGTCCATGAGGACCTTAAGGCCTTTGCGAATATCCGATGTGTCGTACATGGGGCGATGCATATCCGAGTCTGGCTGTGGCTGTCAAACCCCTTGGGAAGGACCGCGCTTTGTGTTACCCACCCGATGTGGATCAGGCGCCTCGCTATCGTGACCTCGCCAAACTGGCCCGAGCGCAGTTTTTGCTTGCTGCGGCACCGGCGGCCCTGCTCCGTGACGATGGCGGCGGCGACGGCCCGGGCTCGGAAAGCACCCTCACCCTAACCGACGCTGCGGTTCGACCACCATCCAATGGCAGCGCCAGCTTTGACCGTTCGCCGGTGTATCCGGTGGAAAAGAAGCCGGGGGCGTCATTTCCCGAGATGATCACGATTGGGCGCACGCCCAACAACGACATTCCGTTGGCCGATCCTTCAGTGTCGCGGCTGCACTGCTATTTTAAGCCGGCGGCACAGGGGTTTGTGGTGGCCGATGCAGGATCCAAAAACGGTACCTGGCTCAATCATGAGCGCTTGGAAGCACGCAAAGAAGTGCCGATCTTCAACGGCGCCATGCTCAAAGTTGGCGACATCTGCTTGTTTTTCTATCACTCCGAAGCGCTGTACGAGCTGCTGCGAGGTGCCGAGTGACCTGGGATGACCGGGTGCTGTGCCCCAACGAGGCATGCATTGGTGTACTGGGCAGCGATGGCCGATGCCCGCAGTGCGGTGCTACCGGCGATATTTCACGCGTGGCCGCGGCAACTCAGGCGCGTGCTGGTGCGCGTAATGACGGTGCCGACGATTCACCTGCCGACGACGACGACGACGACGACGCTGATTCAGACAGCGACGGCGACACCGATTCTCACGACGCTGACGCGGCCGACCCGCCGAGCGCCGCCAACGCGGTCCCGATCATCGATGCATATCGCCTTGAGCCTACCGACTGGAGCGTGCGCGAACTCTGCTCCGATGGCGGCTGCATTGGCGTAGTCCACGGCGGTGTGTGTAACGCCTGCGGGCGGCGGAGCGACGGGTGATTCGCATTGCGGTGGTTGGCGCGGGCGGCCTTGGCGGGCCCATCGTATTGGGCTTAGTCAGCGCCGGCGCGGAAGTAACGGTGTTCGACGGTGACTCCGTCGAGCTGTCCAATTTGCATCGGCAAATCCAATTTTGCGATGCCGATCTCGGGCAAAATAAAGCAACGGTGGTAACGCAATGGGCCGGGGCCCACCGCGCCTATGACGTTCACTGGACCGCCGACCAAGCCGACCAAACCTGCGGCGAATGTGAGCTTATCGTCGACGCAACCGACAGTGCGCAAACCAAATTTGCAGTGGCCGATTGGGCCATTCGCACCGGCCGCCCGTACGTGATTGCAGCTGCACTTGGAGTCATGGGCAGTGTCATGTTCGGGGCCCCGGGATTTGCCTGTTACCGTTGTTGGTTTGAAGATCCACCGACCCAAACAGGTACGTGTGGCGACGCTGGTGTGCTCGGGCCCATCTTGGGCATGGTCGCTGCCATTGCCGTTGACGGTGCGTTGGCACTGGCCCAAGGTGATCGCAAAACCGCTGGCACGCTTTGGACGTGCGACGATTTATCGAGTGCCGAGCCATCGCTGCGCCAGCGCGCCTTGGCCGCCCGCACCGATTGCCCAAGTTGCCAAACCAGCCCGATGCCGCCAGGCCAGGTCGCCGTACGCTGGGCCGAGGTGACGCGTGGCTAACGTTGCACTACCCGCGGCCCTGCGTGCCCACGCTGGCAACCAGCGCCTCATCACCGTTGCAGCGACCACCGTCGGTGCAGCACTGCAAGCCGTGCAGCTAGCGCATCCGGCGCTGCAAGGCTTCCTGCTCGATAGCACCGGTGCCGTACCTCGCCACATCGTCGTGTTCGTGGAAAATTCGGATATCCGCCATGGCCAAGGGGTCGCCACGGCAGTGACCGACGGCACCGTGATTACCGTGGTGCTGCCGGTTGCAGGCGGGGCTGGTGCGCACCTGACCGACAGCTCTGGCACCGCGTTATCCACCGATGCCATTCATCGTTACGGCCGGCAATTATTGTTACCGTGGATGTCCGGCCAAGCCCAGCGCCGGTTTCAAGCTGCGCGCGTCAGCATTGAGCTCGTCGCAGGTGACACCGCGCCACATTGGGTGTGTTTGTATCTTGCCCACGCTGGCGTTGGCCATTTGCAGCTGCAAGGCGATCCAGCCTGCTGCGATGGACCGGTTGAGCAATACGATATTCTCGGAAGTCCACTGCTGCGCACGCAAGACCTCGGGGCACCGCGCGCCCAACGGTTACAACGGCAACTCACGCTGCGAATTCCACAACTTAATGTGAGTATTAGGCACGGCAGTGACGACGGCAGCAGCGCGGGCCTAGCGGCCAACGGCAATGGATCGATCAGCCAAGCGATGTGGCATGGCAGCCATGTCGCGGCGATCTGGTTGCGGCAAACCGCGACCCACCCTGAGCGCTAAGATGGTGCGGCCACGCGGACCTGCTGTTTTTTTGCCGCGGCCGACGTGGCCAACCACGGCCATGCAAGCTCAACTTATTGCCATGGCCCAGCGCGCTGCGCCCAGCGAATGTTGTGGTTGGGTCACCGCGCAAACTGTCCGGATCGCGGACAATGTTGCCAGCAGCAACGCGCAGTTCGAATTTGCCGCACCGGACCTGCTGGCCTTGGCGCGCGCAAGTGAGTTACCGGCAACCCACGCCGACCGACCGATCGCAATCTTTCATTCGCATCCAACCGGCCCCGCCGAGCTTTCCGCTGCGGATTTGGCCTGCGCCGTGTTACGCGTTGCCAAGCAACCGCCGCAGCCAAGCTACACGGCACACCAGCTACTCGTCGTCGGCCCAGCGTGGCGGGTGCTGCACTTCGAATTTGATCCAACCGCGGCAACGTTGTTCCACTGCCGAGGCCTAGGTTCGTGACCGCAGCGCCGCCGCGCCGGCTGGGCTTGGTAGTCGCCCGCGCCGACGGATGGCCTACCGCCTTAGGGCTTGCCCACGCCGCGGTACAACGTCGGGTTGACGTGCGTATTTTTGCCATGGACCTCGCCGTGGCCGCCGCGCAGTTGGCAACGCACGGCGTGGCCATCAGTTCGCTTGCCGAAGCTGGCGCCCACGTTGCATTTTGCGCAACCTCGCTCGATGACCACCACAGTGTCGCGCCACCCGGCGTCGAGCTTGGCTCGCAACTCGATCACGCCCGGCTATTGCAATGGGCCACCCGGGTCATGGCGCTAACATGACCCCGCACACCCTTATTATCATCGACGTTGCGAGCACGGCGCGCGGCGACCAAGCCTGGCGCGCAGCATTAGGCGCAACGCTAACCGGCGGGGCCGTGCATGTTGTCGTCACGCCGCCAGCGCTACAGTTTTGCCACTCGGCATTGGCACAGCGCGCCCGCCACACACTCGAAGCGTTTGGCCACCACTGCGAAGCCGCGCCGCTTGACGAGGCCCTGCGACGGCTGCGCCAACATGTCGAGGTGTGGCGATGAAGGCCACCTTGCATGTGACCACAAGCGCACCCGAACCGACGTGGCTTGCTGTCGGTGACTGGGTAGTATATCTACCTGAGCTCAACCTCGCACCACACGGTGCGCCGCCGCTGCAACCAGGCCGCATCACCTATGACCAACTCCTCGACCTCATCTTCGCTGCCGACCACGTGGTCTGTTGGTGACCATGACCTCGATCTGCGCGGCGAAATTTGTCCGTTTACGTT
>JAGPDK010000008.1 GCA_018057605.1 Kofleriaceae bacterium
CCATCGTTGGGAACAGGCCGCGTACGGCGGTAGCCGAGACAGCCGCCGTCTCAAACAACTCGAGATTGGGTTGACCGTCGCGCGCGCCATCTTCACAGCGCGTCAACAACGTAGCAAGCGCGGTCGACGCGGCCTTCGCAACCGCTGGCTCATCGAGACTCACGGCATTTTCGTTGGCCGCTTCGACAATTAAACGTAGCCGCTCAAATGATGGCTCAGGTTTGCCGAGTTCGTCGATGGCCTGCCGACGCAGCACCAACTGAGCGATCGTGCGCAACGCCGTCGGTAATTCGCCCAGGGCCGCGCGCGCATCAGGCAACAACGAACGGGTCCGTGCGAAAAGTTGTTCGAGCTCACGTTCGACGCCGGCCACTTCTTGCAGCACGTGCTGGCGCGTCGAGGCCAGCAACACGCCACGGCGCGCCGACTCAACGTGTTGCTGCCACACCATGCGACCATCACCTTGCTCAAGCAAGTTGGAGTGCGCAACTGCAAGGCGATCGACTAAGCCTTCGGTAACGGCCCCGCCTCCGACTTGTTCTAACAACTCCGCCGCACGGGCTGCATAGCGCATGACTTGCACGGTTTCGATGCCCGATAAGTCGTCAAAGAACCAACCGCAGCTGGTGAACATCGACATGCCATGATGGGCCGCCGCCATGAGTAGCTTGACCTGATCACGTTCGGCGTCGGTTAGGACGTGGTTGCTATGGGCTACGAAAAAACGATCCCAATTGCGTTGGCTACCGTCGAGAATTAGCTCGATGTAGGCATCGCGGGCCGCCCATGGCTCTTTGAGCAACATGCCGCCCACATCATCGAGCGTGCGATCGATTTGATCGCGCAACCATTCCAGCGCGGCGCGCAACGGCCGACGCCAGAGCTGCTTCCAGCCTGGCCGCCCGCCACTGTTGCACCCGCAGTCTTCGCGCCAGCGCAGCGTGCCATGGACACAACTCCACGAACTGTCTTCGACAATCTGCACTTCGTGTTGCGCTGGGAACCGAGCGCGATATTCGCCGTAGTTAGTAAGCCGGGTGCGCGGATCTGCCTCCATCGAATCAAAGGCCCACGCCAAAGCCATATCGCCAAACCGATGATGATGGCCATACGATTCGCCATCCGTTGCAATGTGGCACAACGGTGGCTGTGCGTTCGCCGCCGGCGAGCTGGCCTCCAACGGCCCACGCCCACGCAACCGCTCTACGAACCGTGCCCCGTCGGCAAGCAAACGATCAAACGCCACGGCCTGCGCCACCGGACCATCATAGAAAAACAGATCAATGCTGCGGCCCGAAGGCAACGGACAGCGATACACTCGCCCCGGATCCACCGCATCGGTTTTCCACGCTGCAGCCGGCGTGCTCATCGGCCGCCACGCCGCGGCTTGGTGCGGTGCCAACACCGTGAACGCGATGCCTTGCGCCGCCATGACTTCGAGGGTTTCGGTGTCAACCGCACATTCAGGCAGCCACATGCCTTCGGGCAACCGGCCAAACCGCCAGCGAAAATCGGCGATGCCCCAGGCCACTTGGGTGACTTTGTCGCGCAGGCTCGCGAGCGGCATGATGACATGCCCGTGGGCCTGCGCCATGGCCGAGCCGTGGCCGCCGAACCGCTCGCGACTGGCACGGTCTGCCATCACGATCGCGTCATACGTGCTGCGATCTTGTTCACGCAGCCACGTCAACAACGTCGGACCCATGTTCCAACTCAGCCCAGCATAGTTATCGACCAGCCGAACCACGCGACCGTGGCTATTCATCACGGCAGCGGCCGTGTTGGCGCGGTAACATTCGGCGGTGATACGCTGATTCCAATCGTGAAACGGCGTGGCGCTGGGTTGACGATCGATTCTCCCCGTCCAGGGGTTTTCCCGAGGCGGCTGATAAAAATGGCCATGCACACAAACCCAGCGATCAGCGCGGGTAACTTCGTTGGAACTCATGTCACTCCTGCCGTTCGATGATCTTCAAGCGCAAATCCTGGGACGCCATCCTCACGCTCGCCCACACTATCGCCATCGCTCGGCATATATGCCAGGACTACGATCCCGAGCGGCGGCAAGGTAATTCGTACCGATGTCGAAAAATCGCGACAAGGCACGGCATCGGTGACGCGGCCACCCAAATTGCCGACGTTGGTGCCGCCATAGGTTTCGGCATCCGAATTGAGAATTTCAACCCAACGGCCCGCGACCGGCACGCCGATGCGATAATCGAAGCGTGGCACCGGCGTGAAATTGATCGCGACCAACATCGGCGCAACACCGGGGTCGGCGTAGCGCAAAAACGCCAGCACGCTGGCATTGCGATCGTCGGGGACCAACCAACGAAACCCATCCGGCTCAACGTCGCGCAGGTGCAAGGCCGGGTGCGCGCGATACGCCGTATTTAAATCATGCAGCCAACTAATGAGGCCCGCATGCCCAGGATGATGACTTACGGCCCAATCAAGTTGGTCATCGTGTTGCCATTCGCGCCAGGTCCCAAGTTCGCCGCCCATGAACAACAGTTTTTTGCCGGGCACCATCCACTGATAGCCAAACAACAGCCGTAAATTAGCCAGCTTTTGCCAAGGGTCGCCGGGCATTTTATTAAGCAGCGAGCCTTTGCCATGCACCACTTCATCGTGCGACAGCGGCACCACAAAATTTTCATGCTCAGCATACACCGCTCGAAAGGTAATTTCGTCGTGGTGATACTGCCGAAAAATCGTCGGCTGGCTCAAATACTTGAGCGTATCGTGCATCCAACCCATATCCCACTTGAAGCCGAACCCAAGGCCACCGCTACCGTCGCTATTGGCCGGCCGCGAAACGCCTGGCCACGAGGTCGATTCTTCCGCGTAGGTTTGCACATCTGGGTACTCACGATATACGGCGGTATTAAATTCTTGGAGCCAAGTAATCGCATCACGATCGTGATTGCTGCCGTCTTCATTTGGCACCCATTCACCCGGCTTGCGCGAGTAGTCGCGGTACAACATCGACGCCACCCCATCAACGCGTAGGCCGTCGATGTGAAAGCGATCGAGCCAACTCATGGCGGCCGAGGTCAAGAAACTGCGCACTTCGTGGCGCGCATAGTTAAATATATAGCTGGTCCAATCCGGGTGAAACCCACGCCGAGGATCGGCATGCTCAAACAGATGCGTACCGTCAAAATCGCCTAAGCCATGAGCGTCGGTCGGAAAGTGCGCAGGCACAAAATCAAGAATTACCCCGAGCCCACGTTGGTGCAAAATATCGACCATCGCAGCAAAATCGTCCGGGCTGCCATAGCGCGTCGTCGGCGCAAAGTAGCCGGTGACTTGATAGCCCCACGAGCCGTAGAAAGGATGCTCCATCACCGGCATCAACTCAACGTGGGTGAAGCCAAGATTGTTAGCGTGTAACGCAAGCCGCTCGCCCAGCTCCCGATACCCCAACATCGCGCCATGTTCGCGCTGCCACGAACCAAGATGCACTTCGTAGATACTGATCGGCTGATGGCGATGCTGGCGCGCGCCACGCTCGGCCATCCAGGTTTGATCGTGCCAGGTATGCCCGTTGGTCCACACCAAGGATGCGGTATGCGGCGCGGCTTCACTGCGCGCTGCAAACGGATCGGCTTTTTCGATCACCAGGCCCGATTCCGTTGTGATCGCGAACTTGTAACGCGCGCCCGGCCCGACCCCAGGCACCACGCCTTCCCAGATGCCCGACTGGCCACGGGGCGCAAGCGCAGAAGCGCCACTGTGCCAACCATTCCAATCACCAATCACGCTCAGCGCGCGGGCACTCGGTGCCCACACGGCAAAATAGGTTGCATCTTGATTGGGCAATACGTGCGCACCGAGATGTCGGTACAAACGGCAATGCCTACCAGCGTTAAACAGGTAGAGGTCGTCCTCGGACAATAGGGTGACCATGACGGTCGGAACTTCGCATGCCTGCCCCCGGCAACCAAGTCGCCGACGGCCCAAATCGCACCTGCTTCCGTTGGTTCCCAATTCGCCAAGATGGGTTACAGTTACCCACATGAAGCGCGCCGCCCTTTTTAGTTTTGGTTCACTCGTAATGGTAACCGCTTGTAGTGATGGCAACAAAGTTGCTGATGCGCCGGTTGTGCAAGTGGATGCGCCCCGCGCCGACGCACCACGCGGTCCTTGTGTGGCCAAGGCCGGGACCACCATTACCACCGTCAAGATTGTCGATGGCCTCGAAGCCCCGGTGTTGGTTACCGCGCCCATTGGCGACCCTCGACTGTTCGTAGTTGAACAAACCGGCGCGATCCGTATTGTCAAAAATGGTGCGCTGCTGCCTGCGCCATTCATCGATTTGGCAGCGGTGATCAAGTTTGGCGGCGAGCAAGGCTTGCTGGGCATGGCGTTTCATCCCAACTTTGCAAGCAATCATAAGTTCTACGTCAACTATACCCAGCAGTCGAACGGCGCGACCATCGTCGCGGAATACCAAGCTACGCCCGGTGGCGACACCGCCAACACCGCGGTCGCCGAACGCCGGCTAATCACCATTGCGCAACCGTACGCAAATCACAACGCAGGCGCGATTGAATTTGGCCGCGACGGCATGTTGTACATCGCGATGGGCGACGGCGGCTCGGGCGGCGACCCCGGCTTGCGCGCGCAAAACGACGCCGAGTGGCTAGGCAAGATGTTGCGCATTGATGTCAACACCACGACCGGCAACAAAGCCTACGGCATTCCTGCCGACAACCCGTTTGCCACCAGCGCCGACGGCCCGACGGATCCGCGCCCGGAAAATTGGCACAAAGGCCTGCGCAATCCATTTCGATTCAACTTCGATGAAGCTAACGGCGACATCTACATTGCAGATGTCGGGCAAAACCTCATCGAAGAATTAGATGCCGCGAGTAACACGCCAGGCATCAATTGGGGCTGGAATGATCGCGAAGGCAATCAATGTTTCTTGCCGGCCACCGGTTGCGCCACCGCGGGGCGCACCGACCCGGTAACCCAACATACACATAACGACAATTGGAGATCGATTATCGCCGGCCATGTGTATCGCGGGTCGTGTTTTCCCGACCTTACGGGCCAATATTTCTATACCGACTATTATGTCGATGAAATCTGGTCGTTCAACCTGGTTGCCGGGGCGGCCCAAAACGATCGGCAAGTACTCAAAGGCGCTAACCTTGGTTCGGTCACCTCGATTCACCAAGACGGCTTCGGTGAGATGTACCTGACCCGCGCCCGCCAGACCGGTGGCGAAGTTTGGGCGATCGTGGTGCAATAGACCCGCCACATTCCACGCCCGTACTTTTTCTTGGCTCATTCATTGGCCGTTCAAAGTGGCCCGCAGCAGCCATCCTTAGGCCCAGATTTGGCCCGGTCTTGCCCGATGCTGGTCACATAAGAGAATTTTAGACAAAATCCGCAGCAATCGTAAGGTCTTACTCGGTACGCGGACAACGGTACACGGACGACGGCCTCGGAGCGTTACCGACGACGCACAAGAGCCGTGGTCATCGCCGCAACCCGACCAGCCAAGGCCCGTACCGCGCGATCTTCAACGCCATCGAAACCGCAACACCGCGCGATGTCGAGAACCGCTTCAACTTCGAAAGCGGAAGCATGTGCGATGTCGAATAAGCGACGACGCGACGGTGCGCCACGAAGTAGCGGCCAGCCGAACAGCAGTGACAAGTTGTAGTGCGAGATCGTCGGCGACAAACCTCGCAGGGCCGCCAAAATGAAGCGAACCCAGCGAACGCTGGGGAGCGGGGCAGCTCGTTGCGCATGTTTCGAGCGCGGGGGTCCGAGGTTCGTAGTCGGAGCACCGAGTACACTCCAAACGATTGGCAAGCGTAAACATTTCGATCGCTTACGCTTACGTGACCAGCATTGCGGGCTTGCCCGGGTCGACGCGGCGGCAAAAGAGATCCATCGTCGGCTGGGCAAGGTTCCTGCCGAACCGCCAAATATGCTATAGACCTGCCATGTTAGAGACCCTGTCCAAAGGCTTTCGCGCGGCTCGTCAACGCTTATCAGGCGTAGCCGAACTTAACGATGACATCATCGATGAAGCGTTGCGCGATGTGCGCTTGTCGTTGCTCGAAGGTGACGTGGAGTTCCGCGTTGTTAAACGCTTCATGGAGCGGGTGAAAACTTCCGCCCAAGGCAAGCAAGTTGAACTGCGCGCCAAGAGCAAAGAATACGGCACCAAATCGATCACGCCAGAGCAGGCGTTCATTGCGATTTGCCAAGACGAACTCGTCAAGATGATGGGGCCGGTCGACACTGATTTCCGATGGGCGAAAAAAGGCCCAACCGGCATCATGATGTGCGGCTTGCAAGGCTCGGGTAAAACCACCACCACCGGCAAGTTGGCGCGCTACCTCGAAAAGACCCACAAGAAAAAACCGTTGTTGGTGGCCGCCGATATTTATCGGCCCGCCGCTGTTGAGCAGTTGAAGACCCTAGGTCGGCAACTCAACATGCCGGTTTTTTCGATGGACAGCAAAGACCCGGTAACCATCTGCAAAGAAGCGGCACTGATGGCCGCCCAAGAAGGTTGCGACGTCATCATTTACGATACCGCTGGTCGGCTTGCGATCGACGAGCCGCTGATGCAAGAGCTTGAAGACATCGACAAATCGGTGACGCCAGCGAACATCTTTTTGGTGCTCGATGCCATGACCGGCCAAGATGCCGTCAACGTTGCCGAGACGTTCAACAAACGGTTGAACCTCGACGGTGTGATCATGACCAAGCTCGATGGCGACGCCCGTGGTGGCGCTGCGCTGTCGGTCAAAGAAATCACCGGCAAGCCGATCAAGTTCCTCGGCATGGGCGAACAACTCGACAAACTCGAAGAGTTCCGGCCCGAAGGCTTGGCGTCGCGGATCTTGGGCATGGGCGACATCATCGGCCTGGTCAAAGATTTCGAGCAGGTGGTCGATGCCGAAAAGGCCGAAGAGGATGCGATGCGCATGCTCAAAGGCAAGTTCGACATGCAGGACTTCCTCGAACAAATCAAGATGATCAAAGGCATGGGCTCGCTTAAGAGCTTGATGGAAAAACTGCCGTTCTTCGGCGGTAGCATGCCCGAAGGCGTGAATCTCGACGACCGCGAGCTGGTCAAGATCGAAGCCATGATCAACTCGATGACACGCGAAGAGCGGATGAATCCGCAAGTGTTCGTGTCGACGACGTGGGAAGAGTTCGCGACCTCGGCTGGCAAAAACGCCAAGCGCCGCAAAGCTGATTTTCAAGCTGATCGGGTCAAGCGCATTTCGCGTGGCTCGGGCCGCAGCGAAACCGAAGTCAAAGAGCTGCTGCAAAAGTTCGCGCAGATGCGACAGATGATGGTGCAGCTCGGCGCTTCGACCGGGCTCATGGGCAAGATCCCAGGCTTCAAACAATTTGGCCAAATGAAGAAGTTGGCCAACATGGACATTAACGCCCTGATGGGCGGCATGGGTGGGCCTGAAGGAATGCCTGGCCTACCGCCGGGGATGATGCCTGGTGCCATGCCAGGGATGCCGAAGGGCTACACCCCGCCAGGCACCAAAGGCGCCATCGGTGCACCGCGCCTCGTCGACAAAGCCAAAGCTAAAGACAAACGCAAAGCTGAAAAAGCTGCGCGCAAAAAGAACCGGAAGTAATGCACCGCCGACGCAGGCGCCGCGCGACGCAGTTGGCGAGCCAGTCATGAGTCGTCCTGACAACTTTGATTTAGCCGTCGCAATCACCCAGCCCAATTTCACGCCGGGCCGGCGGGACGCTGCGGCGTTGTCGGCATTATTGCTTGGCCCCGACGACGATGTTGGCGAATACGCGGCACAAGCCCTGACTAAACTCGGCGCGGTTGGGCTCACGGCGGTGACACAGGCGTTGCGCGATGACGCGGCCGCTGCCGATCCTACTCGCCTCATCATCGCGCTGGGCAAGTTCGCCACGTTAGCGGCGGACATCGCGGGCCCAGCCGGCGATGCGTTGTTGCAAGTCTTTGCACGCACCGACCTTGCGGCACGCGCTCGTCGCTATGTCGCGTTAGCCGTCGGCAAATTGCATCGGACCGATGCCACCGAAGCGTTGCTGACATTTTGGGATGCAGCGCATCACGGTGCGACGTTGCCGCCTGATATTCGCCGGGCCATGACCCAGGCGCTAGCCGCCACCGCCGACAGCCGAGCACGCGAACGGCTAGCTGCGATCGATGCTGGCGACGACAAAGAATTGGCCCGCTTGCGCGATCGCGGCATGGTGATGGCGGCGCGCGATGCGTTGCGCAGCGATGATTCAACGTCGGAATCAAGCATTGATGCAAGCTGCACCCTGCCCACCCAAGTCACCGTGATGCTGACCTGTCGCCACGGTTTAGGGCCGTTGCTGGTCGAGGAACTGGCGCGCAACAAAGCCATTCGCATGAGCGAGGATCGCCGGCGTGATCAGCATTTTGACTATCTGCCGGTCACCCTGCGCGGCACCTGGGCCCATCTGTTTGATACCCGCGGTTGGATGACCGCTGGCATCATGCGACGCTTGCCGTCGGGTGGCTTGGAGGAGGCCATCATCGCTGCGATTTGCGACCCTGAGGTCGCAACGCTGGTAGCCGCCCTCACCGTCGGACCACAGCGCTGGCGACTCGATTTTGTGCACAGTGGCCATCAGCGCGCACGGACTTGGCGCATTGCCGATGCCGTGAGCAAACGCGCGCCGCAGCTGATCAATGATCCTTCGGCAACTGCATGGGACTTTATCGTCGACGAACGACTACGGACCCTCGAACTTCGACCGCGCCGCGTCGTCGATCCGCGCTTTGCATGGCGGTGCGCCGAAATCCCCGCGTCCTCCCACCCGACCGTCGCCGCCGCCTTGGCTGAGCTAGCTGCGCCGACGGCTACTGACGTGATTTGGGATCCGTTCGTCGGTGCTGGGGCCGAGTTAATCGAATGCGCACGCCGGGTCCGCCCAGGTGGACCAACCGCGTTGTTCGGTACCGACCTGGCGCAAGCTTCGTTGGATGCGGCCAACGCCAACCTCACCGCCGCTACCGAACTGAACTTGGTGCCAGGGCAACACTGGCACCTTGGCCTCGGTGATGCGCGGCGCTTTGACCCACGCTCGCTTGCACCTGACATGCCGCCGATTACGTTGATCATCAGCAACCCGCCGCTCGGTGGGCGTATTCGTGGTGATGCACCGCAGCTGTTGGCCGATGCAATGCCGCATTTCGCGCGGCAACTTGCGCCAGCTGGGCGCTTAGTGTGGGTAACCCCAGCGCCGTATCGCACCGACCCGGTTGGCCTCGGCCTCAAGCTGCGCTTGATGCGTGACATCCCGGTTGATCTCGGTGGCATCACGGCGCACGTTCAGCGTTGGCAGAAAAAAGGCTAACAGGTGGCTGCGCGTGCAGATTTTGCCGCATCAACGGCATGCCGGTTGGCCCTGGCAACACTGCGCCGCCACCCGCTAGCCATCACACTTTTAACCATCTCCGTGTTTGCGCCGTTGTGGCGCTTTGAATGGCAACACCTGCGCGTACCGCCAGATCGCAGCGCCGCCAATGCCCTCCTCAATTTTGAATGGGCCAAACTCGCCTTCGTTTGGGCAATCACGATGTTGTTGGCCAGCGGCGTAGCTCCATTAGTTCGCGCTACTGCGACCGGGCAAACGCTGACATTGCGGCAACGGCTGAACGCTATCGTCGGGGCGTTGCTGCGCGCAACTGGACCGGTCGCACTCGCGGTTGCCGCAATCACCATCGGCTTGGTCGCTGGCATCGTGCCTGGCCTGGTGTTGTACCTCATCCTATGGACGATTGGCCCGGCAACCGCACTCCAGCCAGCGCCGGTGTTGGCAACGTTTCGTGCGTTGGGCAACCTGACCCACCGCCGTCGCTATGGGCTCATCGCACTGACCTTTGCGCCACTGGCCACCGACCTCGCACTGACTGCAGCGTTGCACCTGAGCCTGCTGCGTAATCTCAGCGCCAAGCTCACCCCGGCAACCGCGCACTCGATCTACGTTTTCACCGCTATCAACATTGTGCGCACAGTCGTGTGGGCCAGCTTCGCGGCCTTGCTGTGCGCTGCCGCGAACCATCAATTGCGCGCCGGAACCTTGAGCGTCCCGGGCACCCTGACACCACCTGCCCCGTCAAATGCTGGCGACCTCGAGTGATTCGCGTATACTTCCGTCCGTGCCCCAGCCGCCTACCAAGTTTCCACTCGCCGTGTTGGTGTGGAGCGGAGCCGCGCCTGCATTGAGGTACCTGCCGGTAGCCACAACCGGGATGACGATTGGTCGCGAGCTGCTGCCCGACACCGACGACGATCGGTTGTCACGTCGCCATGCCCAACTCACTTGGGACGGCCGCCAGTTCGAAATCACCGACTTGGGTAGTCGCAACGGCACCAACCTTGCGGCGACGCCACTCATTCACCAATCCGCGAAAGCCACGCCGCGCGCAGTGGTACGCACCGGCCGCACCATCTTCGTGCTCAATTTCGACAGCGTGCCCAACGTGCCGCTCGAAACCGTGTCGCATGACGGCCTGGTGGTCGGCCCATCAACATTTCACGCGTATCAAGCGATGCTGCAAGCAGCAACCAACCGCCAGCATGTATTGATCACGGGTGAGGCCGGCACCGGCAAAACTCGCTACGCGCGGTTGTTAGCCAAACGCATGGCCGAGCCAACCGCGATCTTTGATCCAAGCGTGCACGCGATTGCAATGGACCGCGTGATCGGCAAAGCCACAACCATTATCATCGAACAAATCGGCAAACTTGGTGACGCGCATCGTATCGCGTTGCGCAACTTGCTCGCGACTCGCACCGATGTGCGGATCATCGTGACCTCGACCGCACCGTTAGCCGAGGTGGGGGTCCCCGCCGATTTAATCGCAGCCCTGGCTGGCCCCACGATTCACTTGCCACCTTTGCGCGAACGCTTCGACGAACTGCCGACCCTGCTTGCGCAAACCCTGGCCACCGTGGAACCAACGCTAGTGATTCACGCCACATTGGTCGAAGCCAGTTTGTTGCGGCCGTGGCCGTCAAACTTGCACGATTTATTGTCGCAACTGCAAATCTGCGCCCACAGCGTCGCGAATCAAGGCAAAACCCATATTCGCGGCGAAGATCTTTCGAACGAAGCCGGCCAACTTATGATGGGGCCACCGACGATTCATGCCGGCGCGCAACAGACGATCGCCAATTTGCTCCGCAAGTCGCGCCCTGAAGAATAGTCAGCGATAGTCAGCGACGCTTTGACCGGGAGTTACAGCTGCTGGTTAGCCTCGATTGTACAAGGGACTTGCCCGTCTGAGCATTGATCTCACTTTCCCCTTTCAATTTCACATCTTGGCAATTTCGGATGTGACGGCGGTGTGGCCCCGCCATGGCGCCTCCAGCGGATGCAGATCTACCCACGAAGGGCCGCGACGTGGGGCCGACAGCGCAGCCAAGTGAACGGGCGGGTGAACGGTCGGGTGAACGGTCGGCTCACAGAGGCTCCGGAGGGGGCGACGAGGAGCTTGAACGGAGGCACTGCGGCTGGCCGCGCGGCCGCGGAGGTTGGTGCTCGCGCGTTGCCTGATGCGCCGCCGTCGCGTCGCGGGTTGGTTGCGGTAGGTGATAGCGATGATGGGCATTTTTCGAAGTTCACGATCGGTTTCAGGGTCGGCGGGTGAATCTGTAACTTGAATTGGCGATAGTTGTCGAATTGAATGCGCCGATTGGCATTTGGGGCGTGTCCGGTTGTGCGTCCGGTTTTCGGACTTCAATTTCTTGCAAAAACACGAACAATTTTTTCGATTTATGTTGACGTGATTTCTTAGGCGAAAATCCTCGCGTTGACGATTGGCACACAAAACGATTGTGTAACGCAGCCATGTGCGCGGCAAGAGCCGATAGTCTGCGTTGGCAAGTTTCTTTCATCACACCGAGACTTCGCAGCGCCGTGAGCCATTCACAGCGTCGAAAAAGCAGGTGATAGAGTTTCTTTATGATGCAAGGGGCAAAGGTGAAGGTGGCCATCGACGTCGATGCGCTGGGTGATCAAATCGCTGAAATGTCGGCGCATATCGACGCTGCGATGCATCGGTTGTTAACTGCAATTCGTGAATTCGATATTGCCTCGGGCTGGCATGTGCAAGGCGCGTTGTCGTGTGCACATTGGTTAGCGTGGCGGGTCGGCTGGGATTTGCGCACAGCACGCGAGCGAGTGCGGGTTGCACGCAAGCTCGCAGAACTGCCGCTGGTCGACGAGCAATTGCGACTTGGCGCGATGTCGTATTCGCAAGCCAGGGCGATTACGCGGGTGGCGACGGCCGAAAAGGAGGGTCTCTGGGTCGCGTACGCCAAGCGCATGCCAGCGTCGCAGCTGGAAAACTTGTGCCGTTCGTACCAAAACGTACAGGCGTATGATCAAGCGCACGGGGCGGAGACCGGAGCGAAGGCGGCGGCACAAGTTGCAGCGCAGCGCACGGTGACTCGGCGAAGTCTCGATAACGGCATGGTTAAGTTTGAAGTTGTACTGCCCAGCGATGAAGCGGCGATCGTTTGGGCGGCGCTTAATGCTGCGAATGACACGTCGAGCGCGGAAGCGATTGGGGCGGAACCGACTCCCGAGGGACCGTCGCCAGCAGAACCGACTCCCGCTGATCCGACTCCCGCAGAACATTCGTCCGATAAACTGCCGACTGCAAAAGCGCCAACGTCTGCCGACCGTGGCCGGCAACGCGCCGATGCGTTGATGGATATTATCCAAGATCGCATGCGCGGAAATCGACCCCAGCGCACTCCGGTCGAAATCATCATCACGGTGCCGCTCGCCGGCCTCAACGGTTCAGCGGGACCGGCGGACCTCGCGATGATGGCCGACGGTGAAGTTATTGCCGCGTCCACTGCGCGACGCTATTGCTGCGACGCTGGCGTGGTGGTTGCCCACGTCGATGCGCAAGGTGTGCCGCTCTCGGTCGGCCGCAAAACTCGCACGATTCCAACCGCAATCAAGCGGGCATTGCTGCTGCGCGACCGCACCTGCCGCTTTCCGGGTTGCACGCACAGCCGCTACATCGACGGTCATCATATCGAGCACTGGGCCAACGGTGGCGAAACTGCGCTGTCGAATCTCATGTTGTTGTGTAGTGCCCACCATACGCTGCTACACGAAGGCGGCTGCCGGGTCGAAGCCAATGCCAATGGCTGGAATTTCTTCGATCATCGCAACCGAGTCATCGACGCACAACCAGCCCGCCCGGCCAACGTTGGCGCGCGACGTGGCCTTGCGGCGCTACACGATGCGGCGCTCGCTATTACGGCCGCCACCAACACGTCGAAGTGGACTGGCGGCCCAATCGACTATGCGAGGTGCATCGACGATTTGGTGTGACGCGCGGCGGTCGAGCAAGCGGTCAACACCAGGGACTCAGGCGTTGGTAAACCTGCGGCATGATCATCGAAAATGCGACGAATGCTCGGCCGGGAACGGTCCCTTCTGCGCCGCATTCAACTGGCAAGTCGTCGGCATTCAACCCACCACGCGGGTATGAGCGCGCTTTTTTTTGGATCGTAAATTAGCCGTTTCTGGCAAGTCAGCGACGCGGCCGACAACGCCTACGACGCGAACGCGGCCAGCCAACGACGACCACGGCCATCAGCAATGCGCCAACGGCACCAAACTGCGGCGCAGCGCTAGCGCGTCCGGTGTTGCAGCCTGCCTCGCGGGATGGCTGCGGCAGTAGATCATCATCGACCGGCGCATCCAAGCGGGTAAGCCGTATCGAATCGAGCGCAAGCTGCACCTTGGCAACCGATGGCTCGCCTGTGTTGTCGCCGACATGGACAAACTGATCGCCGCCCGCAGCGAACGTAAACTCGCCCAATGTCTGCCAACCATTCACCGCGGTTTGATCGATAGCAACCGGAACTACCGCCGCGCCGCTGGCGCTGACCAGGTAACTGGCTTTTTTACTCTTGCCATAGGTCGCGTCGGTGTAGACCTCCACCGAGTAGCGACCAGGCTCGGCCAAATACAGATTCCATTGCGCAAAATTGCCTTCCGCGGCCGCGTCCGTCGCGTACGTCCACAACAAATCACCATCGGCACCCGCGTCGGTCACGCTGCGCAGGTACATTGGATTGCCGCCACCGTCAAAACATGCGTCGCCGTCGTCGATTACACCGCCGGCAGCAGCGATAACGCCACACGGTGGGCAATCAACCGCGCACGACGCCGTGGTTTCGGCACCTTCACATTTGTTGTCACCGCAGGTCGCGGCCACGCCGGTCATCGCTAACAACGCAGCACGGTCGCCGTTGAAACTATTGAGATCAACGGCACCACCAATACCGGCGACTTGCCCCGTGCTCGAGGTCTGCCAAAAACTCCAGGTATCCCAACCCGAAGGCAGGTCCGGACAGTGATTTACATAGGCTGCAATCCAAAGCGGGTAACCAGGAAACTTGGCGTCGCCCACGCTGTCGCGCCAAAAATAGTAGCCAGTATAAATGATAGGTTTTTTGCCGGTGGCAGCTTCGACGATATCGATCCAGATGCGGACTTTGGCTGCGATGGTCGCCGCCGATTGACTGCCCGTGGCTTCGACATCAATAACCGGCGGTAAATCATCCGCAGCCAGCGTGCCGACCTTTTCTAAGAACAAATTGGCTTGCGCCGCAGCATCAAGGTTTGGCCGAAAGAACTGATACGCGCCACGAATCACGCCGGCGGCACGTGTCCCGCTCCAGTTTTGCGCGAACTTTGAATCAACATTGGCCAACCCGTCCGAAACTCGGACAAAAGCAAATTCAACGCCGGAGGCTTTCACCTTGGGCCAGTCGATAGTGCCTTGGTAATACGAAACATCAATCCCTCGGGTAACCGGCCCAGCCGCACAAACCCGCGCCAGCTGTTCAACCTCACTAATATCGAGCGCGCTGGTACAAGCCACCAGCATGCTCAGCAACGTGCCCACAGCCAAGTTCGACACGAGCGACATGAGTCGCGCCCGCGATGTTCGCAGTTTTCCCATAAAATATCATAGGCATTTCACCGCCACGGCGCCAGCCTGTTTGCGCGCCGTTATGGCTATGGCAACATGCGCGCCATGACGCGCTCCGTCGTTACCATGGCAATTCGGGTACTCCGTGCCAACCATGTGCCGTTCACGCCGCACACGTATGCTTGGGCGGCCAAAGGCGGCACGGCCGCATCATCGGATGCGCTTGGGGTGGCCGAACACCTGGTCATCAAGACCCTGGTTTTCGAAGACGAACGCAGCAATCCGATGTGCATCTTAATGCACGGAGATCGCGAGGTTTCGGCCAAAAACTTGGCTCGCTTCATCGGCTGTAAAAGTGTTGCACCGTGCGCCCCCGCCGTCGCGGACCGGCATTCCGGATACCAGGTTGGAGGCACCTCGCCGTTCGGCTTGCGCAAAGCCATGCCGCTGTACATGCAGCAGACCATCGCAGCCTTGCCAACCATCTACATCAATGGTGGTGCCCGCGGATTTTTGGTGGAAATAGCGCCCGCGGATTTACAGCGCGTGCTGACGCCAACACTGGTTGACGTCGCTGCGTAGGCGTGGCCGCGCCGTGACTTAGAACTTGTAGGTCAGGCCGACGCGCAAGTACAAGCCGAAGTCCGATTTGAACATCGGGGCCGAGAACAAGTTGGTAAACAACGCGCGTTCGCTTTGGAACGGTGCGCCTTCGAGAATACCAAAGATGTTCCAGCGTTGTTGCAGCGCGACTTCGGCCGACACGGCCGTCATGAAGCGAATGCCTTGATCACGGCTAAAGAACGAATCACCACTTTGGCCCGACAGCTGCTCGACCCGAGTTTGGTCTTCAGCCGACAGCGTGCCTTTTTGATATTTGTCGCACGTTGCAATTGGGTCGCCATCAAAACCGTCTTTGGCTGCATTTTGTTCAGGACAGTGACGATCACTCCAGATGTTTAGGTAGCCACGCATGCTGATGGTGACGTGGGTCAACGCGGTAAGCGAGGCCGCTGCGCCGACATCCCAGGTCAATCCGTTGCGCTTAGAATCATCAAACAGCTTCGCGCCCCAATATAGATCGGTGAAAATACCGGCCGAGAACGGCTCGGCGTCGGCCAGCATGATGCGACCGCCTAAGCCCAGCTCAGAACGCGCAAACATGGTGCGCAACGTGACGCCAGCATCAAAACCAAAACCCGCAAGCTTACCGCCGCCGACGTTGATACGACCCGACAAGTAATACGGATAGCCAATGCTCATGTCCACGGTGGAGCGACCACGTGGCAAGGTGCGCGCACCAAACGACGACAAGCCGCGTTGCTCGTCGAGCAGTTCAACTTCACTCTTGCCTTCGACCGGCAACTCAACCGAGACATTCTCAGTTTTACCGCCGATGATATTGAGGTTGCGCTCTTGCGAAACCATACCGGGCATCACGACTTTGACCAGGGTTTGACCAACTTCGACTTCAATATCGAGCGGCGCTTTGCCAACTGGCAGACCGTTGATCAACACCGCTGCGCCATCCGGCGTCGACAGTACGCGCAGCCGACCAACTGCTTTCATTTCTGCAGTAACAGTTAAGGTTTGGCCACCTTCGATACGTACGTCTTGCGAAAACTCTTTGTAACCCGCAAGCCGCACCAAAACTTTGTGATTGCCGCTGTCGACCTTCTTATCAAGCGGGGCTTTGCCAACCGCGGCACCGTCGAGGTAGACGTCGGCGTCAGGGGTTTGCGAGATGACTTTGAGCGTGCCTTGGCCCGAAGGGCCTTCCACGTTTAGGTCGATCTTGAGCACTTGCGATTGGCCGGAATTGCTCGTCACTTTTTCAACCCGGGTTTGATAGCCTTTGGCTTTCACTTCGATGACGTGTTCACCGACGCTGACGTCCTTGATATCAACCGGGGTTTGGCCCATGTCGGTGCCATCAATGAACGCATGCGCTTCCGCGACGTTGGAAATAACCCGGACCACGCCACCTTGGCCATTGATGGTGGCTTTGAGTTCCGCACGCACTTTGACTTGCTGATTAGCAACGACTTGAACCGTTTGCTTCCACGGCAGCGCCGGGGCTTTGCGCACTTCGATGACATGCAGGCCTTCGACCACGTTGGCGATGACCGCTGGAGTATTGTCTGGGTGTTTATTACCGTCGATGAATACTTCGGCGTCTGGCACATCGGCTTCAACTACGATGGTGCCAAAGTTAGGCTTGGCAATCGCTTTGAGTTGTGGCGATAGCGTCGCAGTTTGATTTTCTTTGACTTCGATCCACTGCGACAGCGTTTCAAAACCCTCTTTGCGAATCTCCACCAAGTGCCGGCCCGGCGTGGTGGTCACGATGATTGGGGCTTGGCCTTGGCCCTGGCCGTCGATGAATACTTGCGCACCGAATAGGCTTTTGTCGGCATCAGCGCGGACGTCGATTTTGGGTGGATCATTCTTTTTGATCAGCGGAACAAACAGCGACGTGCCGCTACGCGAGCGCGCCACTTTGAGCGGCTTACTGTCAGGGTTATAGCCGTCGAGTTCAACGATGACCGTGAGCGCACCGGCTGGCAGCGTGCCATTCCATGGCGACACACCAACGGGTCCGCATTCTTTGCGGTCGAAGTACAGCGTCGCACCGGGCGGTGAGGTCTCAATTTTGACCTTATATCTGGTGCCGGATTTGGCTTGGGGACAGGCTTGGGCGTGCGCGGTGCTGACGCTGGTGAATAGCGCTAAGGCGCCCAGCAAAAACGCAGTGAGCCACAGAGTAATTCGCGAAGTTCGATTCGTAGTCATACGCTTCCAAACTACCAAGATATGGCAACAAGTTGGGCAGCTTGGGTCGATTTTTTGCTGCGGACAAAGGTCCCAGTTTTCACATCAGAATGCGTCTGTGCCGACACAACTGCGTGCGAATACGCCCACACAAACCAAAGCTGGCCGCCCTACGTGCATGCTGCGCGTAGCGGCCACAACGTCGGTAAAAGCCCGAATTGCCGACGATGTCGCGGTGATGTTGCTGTAATATCGCAGCAAAACGCCATTGCCGTCGGCGGCATGGTTCCTGCAAAAGAGAAAAGCAAACCATGATTAACCTTCGAGCGCTCGCGACCACCCTTCTGCTTGCCACTGTGCCGTTGGGCTGCGGCCAACATGCCTCCACCTCGGCCACGTCGGCCCGCGTGCTGGCGATCACACCGTTGCCAACCAAGGACCCCGGCAACGTAACCCCGCTCGAAATCAAATTCGACAAACCAATGGTGGCCGATACCGCGGTCGGCCAAGCGGTTGCCAAAGGCGAAATTATCCTGTCGCCGGCCCTGCCATTTACCGCGGTTTGGCAGACCCGGCAAAGCATTCGCATCGAAGCCAAAGGTGAGATCAACTACGGCGTCAACTTTACCGTGGCCATTGCTGGGGATCTTGAACGCCAAGCCGGGCCGTACAAATCGGAGTTCGCTAATCGACTGTTGGAATTTTATGGCATCAGCGGCGACGCCGGCATGCTCACGGCAAACTCCGTGTTGCCGATTGAGTTCTCAACACCAGTTGCAACGGCGGACGCAGTGAACAATTGTAACCTCCGCAAATTAGACGCCGTTGCCAGCGCCGGTAAGCGTCCGTTTGTGGCCGGCAATTCGCTGAGCGAAAACCAGTACTATAAAGACCTCGCGCTCAAAGCGCCGAAGCTCGCAGTGCAAGCCGCCCCAGCCCCCAAAGCTGCATCCGCGACCGCTAGCGGTGATTACGATTCACAAGAACGTCACACCACGCTGGTCCAGCCGGTACAACCGCTGGCGCTAGATACCCACTACGCCTTGGTGTGCGACGGCGTGCAATCGAAAAACGGCCAAATTCTCAAAGAGCCCGTTGTGCTGGGCCTGCAAACCCACGGCCCGCTGCGCATTGCGGAGGTTTCGCCCAAAGACGAAACCGTGCGTGCAGTTGGCAGCCGCATTGAAATCACGTTTTCAACTCCGGTACACGAAGCGGCGATTCGCGCCGCGTTAACGGCGTCGCCTGCGATTCCGAATCTCGGCAGCGGTTGGCTGTCGAACAACGGCCGGACCTATAATGTCTCGGCCAAATTTAAGGGCTTCACCGAATACAAACTGACGGTGGCTGGCTTGGTCGACATTTTTGATCAAAAGCAGGCCGCGCCCGAAACGTTTTCCTTCAAAGTATCCGACGCGCATCCGGCGCTGAGCATTGCCACCGGCACATCGGTCATCGAAGCTAGCAATAGTCAGTTTCCGATTTGGGCGCGCAATATTGGCAGCTACACCGTGAACTGCGCAGCCGTTGCGCCAAACAAGCTCGACGGCGTCATCAACGCTGGCATCGACTACGTGCCGCGCTGGGAATCCAAAGACCCCGGCATTAACTGGGCCGCCTTAGGCTTGCAACCGCGCACGGTGACCCAAACCCTCACCAAAGATCCGGTGGAGTACGTGGCGCACAAGCCCACCGTCGCCGAGTTGTGCGGTGGCAACGGGCCCGGCATGTATTTGATCGAAGTGGCCTCGGCCGACATTCGGCGCGAAACCAAAGACTGGGGCGAACCATACGACCGGGCCCGGGCCCTGGTCAACGTGACCAATCTTGGCGTGGTGATCAAAGCCGGCGCCGATACCGGCCTGGTGTGGGTCACCGACATGAGCACGGGTGCACCGGTCGCTGGCGCGGCCGTTAGACTCTTGGATCGCGCTGGTAAAACCCGGGTGACCGCGACCTCGAATCAAGATGGCATCGTACGGTTCTCGACGGTGGCGTTCCGCCCAGCGCCGGCACCGGCCGCGGTTGCCGCCGACATTGCAGCCGAAGGTGCCAACGATTTCGACGGCGCGTTTGACCAAACCAGCCACATGATGGCGGTGGTGCAACGCGGCACTGATATTGCGGTGACGCGTTCCGATTGGAATGACGGCCTACAATCATGGAACTTCGGCGTCGCCACCGATAGTGCGCCAGCAGCGCTGCGTGGGTTTATTCAATCGGATCGCGGATTGTATCGCCCGGGCGACCAAGTTCGCTTCAAGGGTTTACTGCGTGACGTCGCCAATGGCCGCGCCGCCAGCGTGCCCAATGCGACCACGGTTGCAGTAACTGTCAAAGACAGCCGCGACGAAGAAGTGTTTACCGGCACTGCCACGCTAACCCGTTTTGGCGGTTTCACGTTTGACTATCAATTGCCCGCGACGGCTCACACTGGTGACTATTATGTGAGCGCGCAACTTGCGCAACAAACGTTCCGTGAACGTTTTGCTGTCGAAGAATATCGCACTGCAACGTTCACCACCAGCATGTCGGCCAACGCCGGCAAGACTGAAATCAACCTGGGCGACCCGCTGGCAGTCACCGTGAAAGCTAGTTACTTATTCGGTGCACCCGTCGCCAACGGTGCGGTGAAGTGGCACATCTCACGGCGCTCGCACACCATGGCATTTCCCGGCTTCGAAGGGTTTAACTTCGACGCGGCCGCGTATCATTGGTGGGACTATCGCTATGAATACGACGGCAACGAAATTAAAGACGGCACTGGCGTAACTGACAGCAACGGCATGTTAGCCATCCGGGAAATCGACCCAGATGCCACCAGCACCGACATTCGCGGCGCGCAAGATTACATCATCACGGCCACGGTCAAAGATCAAAGCAACCAAAGCATGTCGGCCTCGACGGTGGTTACCGCGCATCGCCAAGACCTGTATCCTGGCGCCCGGACCGAAGACTACGTGCAAACCGCAGGCAAAGCTTTTGCCGTCGATACCGTCGCGGTTAGCCCCGATGGCAAACAACTCGCGTTCGCTGGCACCTTGACGTGGACCAAACAAGCCTACGATTGCGAATGGAAATCCTATGGCAATCGCGATGCGTATGAATGCAGCAACAAAGTCGGCAGCGTCGGTACGCAGCAAGTCAGCGTGGCCGCCACCGGTACTAGCCGCAGCATGGTGACCATCAAAGAACCGGGTAGTTATGAACTCAAGCTCACCGGCAAAGACCGGGCCGGGCGTGACGTCACGACCACCACCGATGTCTGGGTCACTGGCAAAGGCGACAATCTGTGGGCCAGCGGCGAAGGCAACACCATGAAGCTCATCGTCGGCAAAGCATCGTACAAGGTTGGCGAAACTGCGCGCTTGGTAGCGCAAGCCAATCTCAAACAAGCGTCAACGCTCATCGTAGTTGAACGTGCGGGCATCTTAGATGTGCGCGTCGTGCCAGCGAGTGCGGGCCAACTCGATGCGATTGAACTACCGATCGTTGCCGGCTGGGGCCCCAATGTGTTTGCCAGCGTGACGATGGTGAGTGGCCGCACCGGCGCTGGCGACCGTGGCCGCCCGCAGCTCAAGATGGGCATTGCTAATATTAACGTCGAGAGCAAGGACCGCGAACTCGACGTCAAAATTGAACTCGACGCCGGCACCCACCGCCCAGGCGACACGGTAACCGGCACAATCAAAGTAACCCATGCCGGTGCGCCGGTCGCAGCGGAACTCGCGGTTGCTGTCGCCGACGAAGGCGTGCTCAAGTTGATCGATTATAAAACCCCGAACCCCATGCTAACGTTTTACGCACCGTGGTTGTACGGCATCAACAACGCCAGCAATCTGCCGATGGTCATGCGCCCGGTTGATCCAAACACCGACGACGCTGATGAAGGCGGTGACTTTGCAAGCAGCAACGATGCACAAAAAGTTCGTTCAAAATTTATGGCCACGGCGTTTTGGGCGCCGACGTTGCAGACCGACAGCAACGGTGAAGCCACGTTTAGCTTTGTTGCCCCCGACAACCTGACCACCTTCCGCGTCATGGCAGTTGCCGCCGATGCTGGCGCGATGTTTGGCTCCGGCGAACTGCCGTTGCTGGTGACTAAACCGTTGGTGTTAGCCCCTGCCCTCACTCGCATCTTGCGGGCCGGCGATCAAGCCACGATGGGCGTGTTGGTCAACAATCGCACGGCCACCGCAGGGCTCGCAACCGTGACCATGCAAGTCACCGGCGCGGTGGCCACCGTCACTAGCGCGCAAGTGCAAGTGCCAGCCAATGGTACGGCCCGCGTGAATTTCCCGATCGTTGCATCCGACGGTGAGCAAGCTCAGTTTACCTTTGCCGCAACGTTGGGCGCCAACCGCGACGCCCTGACGTTGCCGGTGCCAATTGTGCATACGCCGCAAATTACCCAACGCACCGTGGCCTCGCTCGATGTCACCGCTGCAACGCCATTTGCCCAGACGCTGCGTGCCGATCCAGCGACGCTGTTGGCACAAAGCGAAGCGATCGTAACCATTGACCGCTCCGGTCTGGGCGAACTTGAGCCGAGCTTGCGCTACCTGGTCGAATATCCGTACGGTTGTTTAGAACAAACCTTGTCGCACATGGTGCCGCTGGTGGCAGCCCGCGAATTATCGCAATCGGTTGGCGGCACCGCAGCAAGTGGCGACAAAGCCCGGGCCTACATCAATGTTGCTGTGGCCAAGCTGCAACGTCACCAACACGCCGACGGCCATTTTAGCCTGTGGCCGGATTCACAAACCTATCCCCATCTCACGGCGTATGCGGTGTGGGCGCTGGACCTAGCCGGCCGCGGCGGCGTTGATGTACCCAAAGCTGCGCTCACCAACGGTATCAACGCGCTGAGCAAATGGGCCGACCAACAAAAAGTACTCGTTGGCGACGGCGACGCAGCCGCGCTTGCGATGGGCACATACGTGGCAGCGGTGCGCGGCACCCCGATGCGGCCAGCGATGACCCGCTTGTATGAAATCCGCGCAACGTTGCCACGTTGGGGCCAAGCCTTTTTATGGCGCGCCATGGTCAAAGCCAAATCGCCAGCTGTCGAAATCGCCGAAATGCGGGCGCTGGTAATTGCTGGCATCGCTGTGCAAGGTGCACTCGCCAGCGTCACCGAAACCGCCAAGGCCGATTACGATCACATGCATTCCAACGTCCGCGCTGCCGCCATGGTCCTCGATGCGTTGCTTGAAATTGCGCCGAAAGACGCGCTAGTACCAAAGTTGGTCGCGGGCTTGTTAGCTGCGCGCAACAAAGCCGGCACATGGGAGTCGACACAAGACAACGTGTGGTCGTTGCTGGCGCTGGCCGGTTACGCCAAACGGCAAGGCAGCGGCACCGGTTCTGCGACGATTTCCGTAGCAGGCAAAATCATCGCATCACCGACGCTGCAAGGTGCCAAAGTAGTCTCGCTGCGCATCCCGCTGGCCCAACTGCAAAACGCTGAACTCAAAATTACCACCAGCAACAATGCCCACATCTCGGTGCGCACGCGGGAAATTAAACCCGCGGTGCTCAAAGCCGAAGCCAATGGCATGCGAGTTGCCCGCGAATATCTGGATCGCAACGGCAAGGCCGTTACCGAAGTGCGCACCGGTGATTTGCTCACGGTAAAGTTAACCATTTGGGTCGATGCAGCCTCGAGCTGGGTTGCTGTTGCCGACCGCATGCCGGCTGGGCTTGAGCCGGTTAACACCAAGCTGAGCGCCACCGTTGAAAACGATGCGAGCAGCGATGGCCAAGAAGATTGTTACGACTGTAACAACGATTGGTGGGTGAGCTACGCCGAGTTGCGCGATGACCAAGCGTGGTGGTTCATTGACCGCCTCAGCGCCGGGACCAACGAACTGACGTACCAAGTGCGCGCGACGACGCCAGGGCAATTTACCGCCCCAGCCGCAACCATCGAACGCATGTACGAACCGACGGTCAATGGCCACAGCGATGAACAAACCATCAAAGTCAGCGACGATTACAGCGTTGGCTCGCAAACCGCAATAACCAAACCTGGCAAAGCGTTGTAACTGCATCCACGATGAACGATGCCACCGACATGACGTGCGATTCTGCCCCAGCCGATGCGCCGCCGCCAACGCGATGGTGGCGGGCGCGCTGGGTGCGGCGAGTCGGGGTTGGCCTCGCGCTCACGATGTTGGTGCCACTGATAACGGTGACCGTCGTCGCGTTGATCGCGGTGTATGGGTTTCCGCTGCAGCGCAACACGCTGGCCATCGGCAACCAACCGCTGCGGATCGTCGACCGCCATGGTGAGCTAATCGCCGAGTTGCCAGCTGATGGCCCAACCGGCCCAGCGTCCGCGCATTGGACCAAGCTTGGGGATATTCCGCCGATTGCGATCGCCGCCGTGATTCAATCCGAAGATCAAAACTTCTGGTCGCATCACGGCGTTGACCCAGCCGGCATCGCCCGTGCCGCGTATCTCAACTTGCGCTCGCAGCGCGCGGCGTATGGCGGCTCGACGCTAACGCAACAACTTGCGCGCTTGTTGTTGTCCCAAGGTCAGCGCCGCAGCCTCTGGACCAAAAGCAAAGAAGCGCTGATGGCGTTGCGCCTTGAACATGGCTTTGATAAGCGCACCATTTTAGAAAACTGGTTTGGCCGAGCGTATTTCGGCAACGGCGCGTACGGTTACGGTGATGCCGCGATGGCATATTTCGGCCGCCCGGCCACCGCGCTGACCACCGGTGAAGCGGTGTTACTTGCGGTGTTGCCACGTTCGCCGTCGGGCTACGATCTCACCAAACATCTGGACCGAGCGATTGCGCGTCGCGATTACGTACTCCACATGTTGGTGCAGCGCGGCGTGCTTAGTCCCGCCGATGCAGCCGCAGCCCAAGCCCAAATTATGACCTTGGCAACGCCCGCACCGCTGACACAGGCGTTGCACTTTGCTCGCTGGGTCGCGCATGAATTGCCGGCCAACATTCGACGTCGCGGTGGCACCGTGCACACCACCCTCGATTTGGGCTTGCAACGTATTCTTGAAGCTCGCATGGCCGACCATGTAGCTGAGTTGCGCGGCCGCAACTTGCAACAAGCCGCGGCGGTTGTGCTTGAATCTTCGACGGGCAGTGTGTTGGCGATGGTTGGCACCGGACACCTCGATGGTCCAGGCAACGCCATCAACATGGCGTTGCGGCGCCGCCATCCAGGCTCCGCACTCAAGCCCTTTGTGTACGCCGCCGCCATCGAGCGTGGTGAATCGCCCGTCTCGATCGCTTGGGACGTGCGCGACACCGATGCTAATTATTTCGCACCAACCGGCGGCGCGGAGCATGGCCCAACGCGGTATCGCCAAGCCTTAGCTAGTTCATTCAATTTCGCTGCGATTGATGTCATCGGCGATGTTGGCATTGGCACCGTGATGACGTTGTTGCGCCGAGCGGGCGTCACCACCGACCAAGCCGACGGCAGTGACCACGATTATGGCCTACGCTTGGCGCTGGGTTCAGCCAAAGTGCGCTTGCTCGATTTGGCGTCGGGCTATGGATTTTTGGTTAATCAAGGTGCCGTCATCGCACCGCATGCCATCACCCGGGTCGAGGTAACAAGCCCGAGGCGCAATGATGCAACCGGTGCCGCACCCCACGGTAGCGCCGGTACCTGGGCACCACCACGCAACCCTACGACCCAACTTGTCTCGCCGGCCACCGCCTGGCTAACCATGGATATGTTGGCCGACCCCGAAGCTCGACGCCCTGGTTTTGGTCAGGAACTGCCGTTTGATTTGCCGTTTCGCGTCGCTGCCAAAACCGGCACCGCGCGCGGCTTTGCTGACACCTGGGCAGTAGCCGCAACGCGTGAAGTCACCGTTGCTGCGTGGGCTGGCAGCATCGACGGCAGCCCGATGCGTGGCGTGGTTGGCATGGAAGGCGCCGCGCCGATTGTCCGCGATGCTTTGTTCGCCATCGCCACGCGGCGCACGTTAACGTTGCCGCCGCGCCCCGCAACTATTGTGGATG